>JAJFBK010000069.1 GCA_020696955.1 Patescibacteria group bacterium
TGCCAAGGCTCATGCCGAAAGGTAATCTTCGGATGCTATTCACTTGCGTCACCCTTTTATAGGGTGACGCTTTTTGTTTTCTTCTCTGAATGGAACTGCTAGACTGGAAATATGAAACTAGCAATTATTATTGCGGCCTACAACGAGGAGAAATCGTTGGGGAAAGTGCTCAAAGGAATCCCTCAAAAAATGCGGGGTATTTCTAGCATTGTGCCGGTCGTGGTAGATGACGGCTCACAAGACAAGACCTCTGAGGTTGCATCCTCATTTCCCGAGGTTCATTTGATTCGTCACGTCATTAACCGGGGACAGGGCGCTGCGCTTCGTACCGGTTTCGATTATGCCCTGCAAGCCGGATATGACTTGGTAGTAACCTTTGATGCCGACGGGCAGCATAAGCCAGAAGAAATCAGCGAAATGATTGCGCCAATCCTGGCCAACGAGGTAGAAGTGGTGCTTGGCTCTCGTTTTCTGAACAAGGAAGCCATCAACATGTCCAAGATGCGCAAGTTGGTTCTAAAAAGCGGAGTGGTTTTCACCCATGTTCTTTCTCAGATCAAAGTCACTGATACCCATAACGGTTTCCGGGCCATCCACAGGACCGCTCTTGAGAAGCTCAACCTCTTGGAAGACAAGATGGAGCATGCCTCTGAAATTCTTGACCAGATCAGTGTCAACAAAATCCCTTTCAAAGAAGTTCCGGTTACCATTCAGTACTCTGAATATTCGACCCAGAGGGGGCAAAAGAACAGCAATGCCCTAAAGATTGCATTGAAGATGATAGTTCATAAGATTTCTCATTAAGCCATGTTTACGATACTCGTATACATATTCATTGGGTTTGCCTGGTCACGTGCCTTACTTCGCTACAGGGACCGGATCATTTCTGTCTGGGAGCTTTTGTTTTGGACGGCCCTTTGGGGTGCCGCCGCAACTGTCATCGCCTGGCCTGGCCTTACTGGGCTGATTGCCGAAAGAGCGGGAATCGGACGAGGGTCTGACCTTACGGTATATGGGTCCATCATGCTCATTTTCTATCTGTTATTTAGGGTCTATATCAAAATCGACCTTTTGCAGCGAGAGATAACCCGTTTAGTAAGGGCTTTGGCCATCGAGCAGGCAAGCCACAACAACAAAGAACATAAGTAGCTCCGGAATATGAATGAACAGTTTTGGAAAGATAAAAAGATTCTTATAACCGGCGGAAGCGGATTTTTAGGCCGTCATGTTGTCGAAGAACTTAAGAAGCACGGAGCCGAGTCCATCTCCATCCCTCGTTCAAGTGAAGTCGATCTGCGAGTTTTTGAAAACTGCGTCGAGGCGGTAAAAGGCATTGACGTTGTTCTGCACCTGGCCGCCAAAGTAGGGGGCATAGGCCTCAACAAGGAAAAACCAGCCGAACTTTTTTATGACAATGCCATCATGGGCATTCAGTTAATCGAGGCCGCTCACCAAGCCAAGGTCGGAAAGTTTGTGACTGTAGGAACGATCTGTGCCTATCCGAAGTTCACGCCGGTGCCATTCAAGGAAGATGACCTCTGGAACGGTTACCCTGAGGAAACCAATGCTCCATACGGCATTGCCAAAAAAGCCTTGCTCGTTCAGTCGCAGGCCTATCGTCAACAGTACGGGATGAATGCCATCTACTTGCTGCCGGTCAATCTCTATGGCCCCCATGACAACTTTGATCCTGCCTCTTCCCACGTCATTCCTGCCCTTATCAAGAAAGTGTATGACGCCACGAAGAATGGTGATTCGAGCATAGAAGTCTGGGGAACTGGCAATGCCAGCCGGGAATTCCTCTACGTTGAGGATGCTGCTCGAGGAATCGTCATGGCTGCCGAAGGATATGACAAAGAAGATCCGGTTAATCTGGGTGCCGGATTTGAGATAACGATCCGTGATCTCGTTACCCTTATCTGCAGGCTCATGGAGTATAAAGGGGAGATTGTCTGGAACGCCGACAAGCCTGACGGACAGCCCCGGAGAATGCTTGATACCGAAAGGGCTCGAAAAGAATTTGGGTTCCAAGCTGAAATTGATTTTGAAGAAGGGTTGCGCCGTACCATTGATTGGTATGCCGCTCATGCGCAGGCATGAAAAAAGTGCTTTACCTCAACCTCTTCTGCCTTCTCTTCCTGGGGGTTGGGCTTCTTCTGGATGCTTTGACTGGCGTTAGTTTCGTTCGGTCTTTTGCTATCCTTCCTTTTTATTTTTTCATACCAGGACTTAATCTGAGCTTCCTTCTCTTTCCTAAGGAATTGGATTGGACGGAGAGAATAATACTGGCCTTCGTGAGCTCGTTTATTATGGTGACCATGGCCATTTATGCCACCTCTTCCTTGTTGGGGGCGGGTCTTGCAGGCGTGGCCGCTCAGGCTACCTCAGTCGTTTATTGTTTTACATTTCTTGGCGGCCTTTTTGCCCTTACGTTTCACGCTGAAAAAAAGGAAAGGGGGATTGCCTGGACAGGTCATATTCCCTTGGTGGCAGCGCTTCTAGCTTACCTTGCAATAACGGCAATCGTTTTTCGGCTCTATCCTTTTATCCCCGAATCGGATCCTTATCTTTACCTGCAAACCCTTCAGAATGCAATAAAATTGGACCTTGCAGCGTCCAGTCTTTCGCCGAGGCCACTCTTCACGGTTTTGACCGCCAGCTTGAGTCTGATGGGGAAAATCGTTCCTTACACCCTTTTCAAATATGGCTTGCCGCTGCTTGGGTTCATTATGTTGCTCCCTATTTATGCTCAAGCCCGGAGGTACACCAAAAACAGGCTTATTCTTTTTTGGGCGACACTGCTGCCTTTGACCATACCGATCATCCTCTTGGAAAGCGTGATCGTCAGGCCCCAACTTTTGCTGATGTTTGTTTTTCCAGGCATTCTTTACCTCCTGAGTCGTGCTATTGCCCGTCAGTCAGTACTGTTGGCTGTCTTGGTCTTGGCACTTAGCGCCATTATGATCAAGTTTCATGAGCTGAGTTTTGCCTTGGTATTCATTGCCCTTATCACGGTACTTGCTTTGCTCTGGCCCGCCGCTAAAAAGCAGCCTAAGGTGGCAGCCGCCTTCGTATTGCTGTCTGCCCTTGCGATCTATCCCCACACCGGAACTGATACCCTTGTTGGCATGGTGATCGGCATTGGGAGGGTGATGCTTTCACGGTTGGTCCCATTTCATCCCCAGGTATGGTTTTTGAGTAACTACACCAACATTGACGGGGTTGAGGTAGGGTGGCCCGGTATTAGTTGGTTGTTCTATTATGGCTACAATCTTGGCGTTGCCATTCCGCTTCTAATTGGCGCCGTTGCTGCCGTTATCATCATGAAAAAGCACCGTTTTCGGAGGCCTAAGTTTGATCAGCTTCCTATAGTGGCGTCCATTGTCACGTTCTTTTCAATAGCCGAGATCTTACCCAGGTTGAACGTTCCGTTTTTGCCTGATCGGGCTTGGTCGTTCTTGCTTATTTCAACCTGCTTGGCGCTGCCAGGGTTTATGGCAAGGTTTGAAAAGTATTTTACCCGTACTTCTGGCAAGGTTTTTGTTTCTTTGGCGATAATGCTGAGTATCGGAGCGGGGTTTGGAATAGCCTACGCAAAGCAAGGGTGGCTAACTGAAAATGAATACCAGGCAGCCCTGTTTCTCAAGAAAAATACTGCGCCCGACAGTGTGGTGGTGACACAGGGAGGCAACGGCCAGCTAGTGGAGTACTTTGGCGAGAGGGCTTTGGTGGCTAAAGACGTGTTTACGGTTCCGAAGCCAGCTGACCAGATTGTTTCACAGCTTGCCGGGCTGGAGACTGAGAAAGTTGCCGCTTACGAGGGGCTTGTAGCTCTCAGGGGCCAGTTAGTGGATGCTTTGAACAATGAGCATCTGCTTTCTCATGAAGCATCGGCGGAAGAAATAGAATCTCTCCGCAAGGAGAGGACGTCTATTTACGCTCAGCTCACGGAAGTTGACCGCCAGATCGCTCTTCTAGCCCAGTTGAAAGGGCCTGAACATTCTGAAATGTACGTTCTTTATTCACAAGATAAATTTACTTCCCTTTACGGCCAAAGAACCTGGTGGCGAAATTTGAATTATGCCGATGCGTCATTGGCCGTCTTTGAGGATGAGCGCTACTTTACCCAAGTTTATGCAAATGAGGGAGTAAAGATTTGGAAACTAAAACGTTAGCGCTTCAGGAGTTCTTCGTAGAATGGAATCAACCGTTCCTTGGTAATTGTTTTCCAATCAAAAGGAAGGGCCACTGATCGAAAGTCCGTGGCGGAAAGATCCTTTTGGTTTTTTATTGCATGCTCCATGCCGGCGGCAAAATCTTCTGAAGTGTCATTTTGAAGAAGTTCA
>JAJFBK010000005.1 GCA_020696955.1 Patescibacteria group bacterium
CTCGATACCTTCGTCATGCATGACTTTTTCATCTCCCATGACATACCAGGTACGATCAAGCTTGCCCACTATTCCGGTCGATCCCAGGCTATCGGTATCGATCTCCCTCACTGGCAATCCGTTTTCAGACGCAGCCAGGGCAATCGCTTTAAACAAGGGATGTTTCGTACGGGCTGACAGACTACCTGCTACCTGCAAAACATGCTGCTTAGTCTCCAATGTCTGGTCCTGCATGCCAAAATAACTGCCCAAAATCGGGGTTCCGCTAAAGAAAAAACCACTTGAAGTAATGATCAAATGATCGCAGGTCGCCATCATGCGCATCGTTGGCACGTCCTTAAGGCTTCCTCTCAAGTGTTCGGGGAAGCTATCGAGTTGTTTTTTGAGGTATCGCTCTAGAAGCATGGAATGGTCTATTTCAATCTCCAGTATAGCCAATGGCACCCCTATTTGCTATGGTTTGGAAGCAATGACAGCCATCCTTCACTCAAGAGTAGAAAAAATCGTGACAGACGTCGCCCCCATGCTCGGAATGCACGGAGGAAGCATTGAATTGGTGGAAATAACTCCCGAAAACATCGTGAAACTTCGCTTCAAAGGCGCCTGTGTCGGCTGCAGCGCCGCTGACATGACCCTTGAGTACGGCCTCAAGGAAATGATAATGATCCAAGTGGAGGAAGTCGAAGACGTGGTTGCCGTAAATGACGAAGAAATCACCCATGAGCCACCGATGACTCCTCTCTACTAACTCTTTTGGAAATGCTCGAAATCACTGATCTCCACGCTTCTATCGAAGACAAAAAAATACTCTCCGGCCTTTCTCTCACTATAAAGAAAGGGGAATGGGCGGCCTTGATGGGCCCCAACGGCTCTGGCAAATCCACACTCGCCCACATATTGGCCGGCCACCCTTCTTATGAAGTACAGAGCGGCTCCATTTTGCTTGAAGGACAGGACGTCCTGGCCATGGCCCCTGAAGGGCGAGCAGCCAATGGCATCTTCTTGGCATTTCAATACCCTGCCAGCATCCCAGGCGTATCAGTCTCACAATTCCTACGCCTTTCATTAAACGCCCAGCAAAAAGCTCGAGGAGAAGAAGTGACTGGGGTAGCGCCCTTCATCAAGCTGCTGCGCACTCACATGAAAACCTTAGAAATGCCCATGAGTTTTGCCGAACGAGCAGTGGGTGACGGATTCTCAGGAGGAGAGAAAAAACGGTTGGAAATGCTTCAAATGCTCGTGCTCCAACCAAAGCTTGTCATCTTGGATGAGATCGATTCCGGCCTCGACATCGACGCCATGAAGGTGGTATCAGATGCCGTTAAAGAACTCGACAAAACCCGGACCTCAGTACTGATTATCACCCATTACCAGCGATTGCTGAATTACCTGACACCGGACTCGGTTCATGTGATGAAGGAAGGGCAAATCATTAAGAGCGGCGGGGCCGAGCTGGCTCTGCAACTCGAAGCCGAGGGATATTCAGAAATATAAAAAATCTGCGAACCGATTTGATTCGCAGATTCAGATTGCCGATCTTTACTTTTCTCGTCTTGCAATAGAAGGCTTTATAAGCCGTAAGGAAATACGCCGCCTCCTCGCTATTATGGCTGCTTTCTTTTTTAAATCTGGCGAAATGTAGTACCCTATTTTGGATTGCTTCCCATCATTGAACGTCATACAAATTCACCTCCTCAAGAATTAGTCCGACTATAGCAAAACAGATCATAGAAGGTAAGTCCTTTTTCGGCTATACTGCAAACCATGCAAAGCACCGCTTTCGTCCACACCCCTTACCGTTATGGCTTTTCCGATCCGGAAGAGTATTTGGCACGTACCACAAAAGGATTAAGCGAAGATGTCGTCAGGGCTATTTCTGCCTTCAAAAAAGAACCCGAATGGATGCTGGAAAAAAGGCTTGAGGCTTATAAGATTTTCTTGGAAAAACCGTTACCAAATTGGGGCGCTGATCTTTCAAAGCTTGATTTCGATCAGATGACCTATTTCATGCGGGCCCAGGACAAGCCAGCCAGGGACTGGGATGACGTGCCCGACACTATCAAAAACACTTTCGATCGGCTTGGCGTACCTCAGGCAGAACGAAAATTTCTGGCAGGCGTTGGCGCCCAATACGAAAGCGAGGTCATCTACCATAGCCTTCAAAAAGAATGGGAGGATCTTGGGGTTATTTTTACTGATACTGACACGGCATTGCGGGACCATCCCGAAATCATTAAGAAGCATTTTGGGACTATTATCCCCTCCCACGACCATAAGTTTGCCGCACTCAATACGGCAGTCTGGAGCGGGGGAAGCTTCGTCTACATTCCCCAAGGAGTACACGTCACCATTCCCCTCCAGGCTTATTTCCGCATCAACGCCAAAAACGCCGGCCAGTTTGAGCGCACCCTGATCATTGCCGAAGAAGATTCCTATGTTCATTATGTCGAAGGCTGCTCAGCCCCGACTTACTCAAGCGATTCCCTGCACTCAGCTGTGGTCGAAGTCATTGTCAAACCAGGCGCTCGGGTCAGGTACACTACCATCCAGAACTGGTCAGACAACGTTTATAACCTGGTAACCAAGCGAGCCGTTGCCCATAAAAATGCCACCATGGAATGGGTTGACTGCAACCTCGGCTCCCAAGTAACCATGAAATACCCCTGCGTTGTCATGGTCGGAGAAGGAGCCCGGGCTGAAGTGCTCTCTTTGGCATTGGCCGGACACGGACAACACCAGGATGCCGGCGCCAAAATGATTCACCTGGCCCCCAACACTTCCTCTTACATTACCGCTAAGTCTGTTTCCCACAGTGGAGGACGCACCTCTTACCGAGGGCTAGTTCGCACCAATAAGAAAGCCAAGAATTCAGTGTCAAAAGTGGTTTGTGACGCCCTGCTCCTAGACGACAAATCCCAATCAGACACCTATCCTACAATCGACATTTCCCAAAAGGACACTCGTATCGAACATGAAGCCACGGTTTCAAAAGTAGGAGAAGAACAGCTCTTTTACCTCCGCTCACGAGGACTATCGGAAACCGAAGCCTCCACCCTTATCGTCAATGGCTTCCTCGAGCCAATCGTCAAAGAATTGCCCATGGAATTTGCAGTGGAAATGAACCGGCTCATTGAGCTTCAGATGGAAGGGAGCATCGGATAATGGGAACTCGTCGCCTCGCCTTTTCACCACTTCAGGCCATAGCTTTGGAACCGGTAAATTCGGAGACCCTTCATATTGAAATACCGGAAGGGGAGAGTCACTATCACTTTTCCCAAATCCCTGGATCAGCAGAGGAGGCCCACTTTGTCTTTCATTTACGACATCCTCATTCTAGGCTGCTCATCACCGGAATGGTGATGGCGGCAGGGGAGACTGGTCCCCGCCTTTCCACTCAGGTCATTCACCATGTACCAGAAACCAGGGCCGAAACTGTCATTCGGACCTTGGCATATGATGCTTCGCAGCCCCATTATGAAGGACTGATTACTATCGAAGAGGATGCCCAGAATTGTGAATCATACCTCAACCACCACTCCCTGCTCCTGGGAGATACAGCCAAAAGCTGGACCCTGCCCTCTCTTGAAATCAAGGCCGACCAAGTGAAATGCTCTCATGCCGCCACGCTTAGAACTATTACGGAGCTTGATCTTTTTTATGCCCGCAGTCGAGGACTGACAGCTGCCGAAGCTACGGCCATGCACATCGAGGCTTTTTTGTCCGATGTTAAAGCTTAGAAGCCGGGACTGTACTGGACAAAATTAACTATTTATGATATAGAGTAGGTATCGAATTGACGAGGAGGAGAGAAGAATGCAATCAAACCTTATCGTGGTTTCTGGATGCAGCCCATTTACAGCCAACCAGGTAAAAGGATTTTTGGAGTCTGAGCTTCAAAGGCCGTTCCTGGTTCAGGTGATTATGCCAAGCGACATTATTGGAATGATCGTGGCAAATGAAGATAATCATAAGGTGTTCCGTGGAATCGCCCTTTCCAAAGCAATTTGGGACGAGAACCCGCAAATCAAAAAGACTTGCGATGCTTATCGCACGCCCTACCAGGTTAACCACCAGACAACACCAGAGAGCTGGCGCACTAATGCATACAGCCTTGTTGTTCAGAGAATAGAAAAGGTCCCTCTCCTCGCAAAGGAAGAGGGAGCTCCGACCCTAACTTTGGTTGCAGCTGCATAGTCGCAACCTCATGACCTAAAAGATCGGTTCGCCGATCTTTTTTCTTCCCTGCTATACTACAATCATGAAAACCCATCGAGAGGATTTCCCTCTTTTTAAAACCTACCCAGACCTTGTCTACCTGGACAATGCTTCAACCACCCAGAAACCTGAGGTGGTAATTGAAGCTGTAAGTGAATTTTACCGGACAAGCAATGCCAATATTCACCGGGGTCTTTACGACTTGAGCATCAAGGCAACCAGCCTTTACGAAGAGGCCCGACAAACCTGTGCTGATTTTTTTGGTGCAGCTAATTCAAAAGAAATAATCTTTACCAGGGGAGCCACCGAAGGAATTAATCTGTTGGCCGCTTCACTTTCGCAAAAATGGCAGGCAGGGGACGAAGTCATCCTCTCCGAACTTGAGCACCATGCCAATCTTGTTCCCTGGCAACAAGTGGCTACCTCTAAAAAAATAGCCCTCAAATTTGCTCAGGTAAATGAAGCAGGAGAAATCGACCTGGACCACTTTGAGTCCCTATTAACCGAAAAGACAAAACTGGTATCGCTCTCCCACTGCTCCAACGTACTTGGAACCTTCCTCCCCTCTGCCGAGGTCAAAAAAAGAATGGACCGGCAGGGGAGTCAGGCCTTATTTTTACTTGATGCCAGCCAATCCGCCGCCCACTTTCAATTTACCTTGAGCGAGCTTGGCTGCGACTTTTTAGTCTGCTCTGGCCATAAGCTGTACGGCCCCTCCGGAATCGGCATCTTGTGGGGGAGAGCCAGCCTTCTTTCCGACCTCCCGCCCTACCAGACCGGAGGAGACATGATTCGCACTGTTTCCTACCAAGAAACCACCTGGAACGATATTCCCTGGAAATTCGAGGCCGGCACCCCCAACATTGAGGGGGCTATTGGGCTTGCTGCCGCTCTGAAATATCTGCAAAAACATGACATGCTCTGGGTCGAGGCCCACTCTGAGATGCTGAGCAATTATGCGCAAAAAGCGCTAAAAGAGATCCCTGAAGTCAAAACGCTTGGAAAACCACACCCGGCCAGCGGCATCATTTCGTTTATCGTAGAAGGCATGCACCCGCACGATGTGGCCGAGTTGCTAAATCAACGACACATTTGTATCAGGGCCGGACATCACTGTGCCGCCCCCCTCCATGGCAAATTAGGGATCACTGCCAGCAATCGAATTAGTTTTGGCCTCCATAATACCGAAGAAGACATCGACAGATTTGTCGAGGCATTAAAAGAGATAATCCAGGACTTCAACCATGTTTGATATGGTCCAAGAACTGATTTTTGATCGTTACAAACACCCGCTTCATAGCGGATCGGTGGAGGGTGCGAATTTGATAGGAGAAGGAGCCAATCCAGTTTGTGGGGATGAAATCCGCATAGAGGCCAGGATCGAAAACGGGATCATTACCGAGATGAAACATGCTTGCCGGGCTTGCGCCATCTGCACGGCTTCAGCCGATTTGCTGATAGAGGAGTGGCTTGGCAAATCGTTGGAAGAGGCCCGATCGTTTACTACTGGGGCCGTAACCGAGTTGGTGGGAATACCGCTTTCTCCCCTTCGAATAAAATGCGCCCTGCTTCCCTTAGAAACGCTGAAGACGGCAGTCGAGAATTAAAAAACCGCCAGGCGAGAGTGCCGAGGCGGTTTTTTAATTAGAACAAACTTAAATTCATGGTTGCATCCTTTTGAATCACCGGATGAAAATCAACGAGTACTGACTTCACTCCAGCCATGTCGTCATATTTCAGACTGCCATACTGCTTGCCATGCTCAAAGATGTCTTTGGTAATCTTCACGTCATCAAGACAGTAGGAACGAAGCTCTTCGATCTTTCCTTCTCTGTAGAGCTTGATGGCTTTTAACCCATCACCCGACTTCCCAATTCCCAGAGTTGCTTGAGCAATGTTGTCCAGCTTGATACGAAAGCCAAGATTTTTATGGACTTCTTCCAAAATATCAAAGCTGAACACCTTGGTCATTTCCGGAAAATAGGCGGCACATACCTGGTCGTCGAATCCCTTGTTATTAAAGCCGACAATCATGTCGCAGGTTTCAAGACGCCGCCAAAACAGGGGAAGCTCATCTTCGGTATAACTCATCAATTTATTTTCCTGATAGGAGAAAGCTCCGATCATTGAAATATGTAATTTTTTAGGATCACGAGAACCAACTTCTTGAAACGTTTCTTTGGTCTCGATGTCGTAGACAATGATATCGCCGTTCACAGAGTACTATTACTTAGAAATTTTTTAAATAAAAGGGGAATCAGGCAGCGACTTTTTTATACCGCTCCTCTACCCTCTCCCATTTTACATTTTCAAGGAAAGCGGCGATATAGGCCTTGCGGTCGGATCCGAAGTCGATGACATAAGCATGCTCGTATACGTCACATGGCAGGAGAGGCATACTCCCCCACACCGCCCCCTGATTTTGAGCGTCTGCGGCGTAGATGTGCAGCTGTTTGTCAAAGGTGTCAAAAGCCAAAATTGCCCATCCCCTAGCGGCCATTCCGGTGGCAGTAAATTCCTCAATAAAGCGCTCCCAAGTCCCCCACCGCTCCACTATCGCCTCTTTGATAGAAGTTCCTTCAGGATTCCCCTCTCCGCCTAAAATGTCGAAAAATACCTCGTGGAGGATCATTCCGTTAGCGGCAAAGGTCTCCCCTTCCTTGAGTCCACGCCAAGCCGAATAGATCTGATTGGCAGCGGTAAGGTCAGTCTCCCCCATCTTGCCTTCGATTTCATTGCGTTTGGCAACGTATCCGGCATAGAGCTTGCCATGATGGATTTCATTTGTACGAGCGGAGATTCCTTTAAGTTCGCCCGGGTTTGGTGATACGACTTCATGTGCCATATGGAAGAGTTACAGATAGACAGTACGACTATAGCATATTTGCGCTCCCCCGCAGGACCCTAGGTCACAAAAAAACCGCCCGGAGAGGGCGGTTTCCTAGATTTAGTTTCCAACGGCGGCTTGCACCGAATTAAAGAGTTGCACTTCCGTACAGGTATCAGCTTGCAAAACCACCCATCCCTCCAGCCATATTCTTTCAGTATGGGGGCAGTGGTCACCTGATATACGAACAAAGAAGAATGGAAGGGCAATACCGGCCTCCCTTAAGCACTTCTCGAATTGCCATCCATATTCGATAATGGCAACGCCTTCCTCGGTAATAACCGATCCTTTCAGGCTCATATTGCAAAGCACCAAGTCAGGAAAGTCTCCTTGAATCATTTCGTAAGCCAGCGAAGGATCGGCGGTAGATTTGACACTGTATTTTATCTCCAACACTGGCTGGTACTTGGTTCGGATATCTTCATCCAATCCTAACAGTAAAATATTCTTACCCATCATCACTCCTTCATTGCCTCTTGTTCTTTGTACGAGCAGCCTTTTGAGATTGCTCGGCCTCACCCACCCCCAACACGGCAGCATATCCCATGGGCAGTACTACCAGAAGGAAGAAAACTTCTTTAAAGGAAAGAAAGAGCAACAGGCCATTCAGGGCAAAAGAAAAGATGGAAGTCAGAACGGCCAAAAGAGCGGTCATGACAATTAACGGTGCTAGACCCTCTCTTTCAAAGGTATTGTCGGATATGTACCTAAAAACATAATGCTCAAAGGCAGTCAGGAAAAAAAGAACCATAACCAGGCATAGAAATGCCAGCGGATATTCAAGGAACATGCTCACCTCCGTATCATCTGCCAGTTATAACAGAGATTTAATAATTATTCAATGATCAGCTACCAAAGCCATTTTTCTATACTTTTAACCTGTTAACTCATTGACAAAACTCTTCCATAAAGGTATACTAATCTAATTTCACAAAAAGAAATTACCAATAGAAAAACAAATAACAAAACCCCGTATGACTGCCCCCACATTTAACCAATTGAAAAAAGCCTTTCTCGACTCAGGATATGAAATCCGATATTTCCCCCGTCGTCGACTTGAGCAAATGTCTCTTGACGCACCCCTAGAGGTAAAGCGTCACTTGCAAAGCGATATCATGGGACTGATCATGCCTGACCAGGATATGATCGGACTTACTGCCGAGCTAAGCAAGGAAGAGCGAACCACTACCCTTCTTCATGAGTTGGTTCACTTGTATGACCCGGAAATCGAAGAGGACGACGTAGAAAACCTCACCCACGAGATAGAAAACAAGCTTACCCCTGACCAGTACGGATTCTTACAGTTCCTTGTTTCCTAAGAGTTTAGTATACTAGGCCTACCTATCTGTAATTCCTCCCCATGGAACAAGCTGAAGAGCACGCCTATGTCACCCTTACTACTGACAATTTCGAAGAAGAAGTACTCAAATTTCCCGGTGTAGTTCTCGTAGATTTCTGGGCATCTTGGTGCAACCCATGCCGAGCCATGGCACCTCACATCGAAGCCTTGGCCGAAAAACACAAGGGAAACCCACAGGTAAAAATTGCTAAGCTGGACGTAGACGCTCATTCTGAGATTTCAAACCAGTACCAGGTCCTTTCTATTCCCACTTTCAAGGTATTCGCTAAGGGAGAAGTAGTTGATCAGAAAGTTGGCGTAGTTCCAGCTCCAGTACTTGAATCTGCCGTCGACAATGCATTTACAGCCCTGACAGTGTAAGCCGGACCATAGTATATTCGGTTTTTGTTTGGTATAGTGGTGGAAACTCATCCACCACTTTTTTATGCTTCACAAAGGCCTCCAAGAAACTCGAAATGCCCGTGTTCTCTACCTGGATATGAATTCCTTCTTTGCCAGTGTCGAGCAGCAGCTTGATCCTTCTTTGAGAAATATCCCCATGGCCGTTGTTTCGCATATTGCCAACAAGGGCACCATCTTGGCAGCTTCCTATGAGGCAAAGGCTTTTGGCATTCGTACCGGAACCAAGATCTACGAAGCCAGACAGCTTTGTCCGGAGATTAAATTGGTAGAACCGACTCCCTATCGGTACCGAGCCGTGCATTACCAGTTCTTAGCAATCCTGCGTGACATGTGCGGACCGGAAGTAGTGGCCAAAAGCGTAGACGAGGCCGCCATTTACCTCTCACCAAACTGGCAGGATTCTGAGCAAGCCAAAAACCTCGCTCTTTCTATCAAGGAACGGTTCGCTAAGGAGCTTGGCCCTCAGATCAGATGTTCTATCGGCATCGCCCCTAACAGCTTGCTCGCCAAAGTAGCCAGCAACTTGCAAAAGCCGGACGGGCTGACAGAGATACGCCTTGAGGACCTTCCGCACGTTTTACAAAAATTGCATCTCACCGACCTCCCTGGCATTGCCGAACGAAATGCGGCCAGGCTCATTAACCAAGGCATTACCACTCCCTGGGAGTTTCATCAGACAGATGCCACCCTTCTTCAGAAGCAATTTGGCATCTGGGGCAGATATTGGTGGTGGCGGCTTCACGGCTACGAAACCGAAGGGGAAGGATCACCTACCAAGACCCAAAGCCATGAACACGTACTCACGAAATGGCTCTACTCATTTGAGGACGCACTACCAGTGGTTGAAAGAATGAGTGACCGAGTGGCACACCGGCTTCGCACTAATAATTTCCAATGTCGCAGCGTTTGGATCAGCCTTAGTCTTATTGGCGCCAAAAACCTCAGTGCCGAATGTCGCTTCGGAGGACCCACTGCCAGTTATGACGAGCTGATGGGAGCCATCCGCAGCATGATGAATAATTTTCCCAGGCCCTTGCTGGGACCAATTCGAAAAATAACCATAGGGGTAAACCAGCTAAGCTCCACAGAAAACGGACTGCAGCTTGATCTTTTTAATAAGCGTCCCCGATCAGAAAGGGCAAGTGTCGCCATCGAACAGATCCGAGACAAGTTCGGATACGAATCGATCCAGCCTGCCGCTACGGTCAGACTGGATCGAAAAGTCGCTAAAGAGCAATTAGGGTTTGGTCGGATTAAGGACCGTATCTAGGCAGAAGGTGAAGCCTTCATGTCATCCTTGCTCATTTCAGGTTCTTTGTTGTACACGGAGGATAGCAAGATGTCGAGAACCCCTGCGCTTCGAGCTTGCTCGATTGCGCCATTGGTAATGATCTCACCGGTATCAAGAATCAATTGATCTTGCGGGTCAAGAATGGCACGGCTAACCGGACGTCCGAGAGCCCCTTTAATTCGACGATCTTCAATCTCAGTTTCTGCTTGCCCTTTAAGATCAGTAGCCTTGGCTTTCACCATTTCCCACACTTCTCCGGCTGTCTGCTTGGCATCCCCCAAAGCGCCTTCGGCTTTCTCTCGTGTTTCTGGAGAAGTGGCAGTCTGTCTCAAGCCCTCAGCCTTGGCCTTGGCTTGATCGGCCCATTCTTCAACCTTGGGAGTTGCCTGGTCTTTAAATTCCTGGCCCTTTTCCATAGCCTGGTCCTTCAATTCTTGGCCCTTTTCAACGGCTTTATCCTTAACTTCTCCAAGCTTCTGGCCCGCATCTTGCATAGCAGCTTTGATACCACCGGCTTGCTGCTCCATCAGGGTAGCGGTCTCGACCGGCACGAAGGCAACGTCCTTTCCAATCTTGATAGTATCTGGAGCCGGAACGAAAGGTCGGCCATTATAGGCATCGGCGAACATTCCGCCTGAGACCTCATAACCTGCAACCTTTCCAGAGACTTCGTCGAAACAGAGATCCTTCATGACTCCCAAGTCTTTTCCGTCTTCAGTCATTACATGTGTTCCTTTGAGAATGTTGTCATGGCTCAAAATTGCTTCTGCCTGAGGATTTTCCTCGGCTGAAATGATGGCGTCGGCATTGTCAATAATGACTGCGTCTTCACCAATCTTGCGTACGCTTGCAAGAGGAAGAACGCGAGCAGAAGTGAACCAGCCGCCTTCATCAACCAAGAATCCAACGATATGGTTAGTTGATTGATCAAAGAGGATATCGTATACCTTTTCTATTTTTTCACCGTCACTGAACGTGATGACCGGTTTTCCAATTACGTCATTTCCTTTAAACATCATAAAGACTCCTTACATTCCAAAGTTAGGGATAAGATCCATGTAGCCCATGTATTCAAGAGCGATTGCCGCTAGCAGCACTACGGCAACTATAAGGCTGAGTCCGGCTCCTGATGATTTTTGCCCTTCTAAGCGTGGCATAATATGAAAGTTAATGGTTAAAATTGTTCGCTTCACATGGCTACACTTTATGACAAAAGATGAGCTACGTATGTAAACCATGTTACGATCGTAGTGTTGCCTGAATTACTCTGAAGTGATAAGATCCACGAGTAGAGATCGCATACGTTGTATGCTTTTTCCTTACCACAGTCGGCATACGACACCCCTTCGCTGACACTCACTGTCGCATGCCTCCGGCATACGACACCCCTTCGCTCGCAAAAACTGAAAAACAAAGTAAACTTTCTTTTTCAGTTTTCACTCACTCAGGAGAGATCGCATAGTGGCCTAGTGCGCACGCTTGGAAAGCGTGTGTACCCGAAAGGGTACCGAGGGTTCGAATCCCTCTCTCTCCGCCAGAAAATCCTTTTCCCTCCAAAAATGACTCGGCACGCAATTGGTAGCATGCCATAATACTCCTCCGGAGTATGCTCATAGTCTTTTTTGGAGGGAAAAGGATTTTTTAGTTAGAAAGGAAGGATTCGAACCGTTCGACCTTTCCTTCCATTATTTAAAGAGGAAAGGTTAGCGAGAGCAAAGCTCGAGCGTCATCCCTCTCTCCGCCCTCAATAGGAATGCGGGCTAAACAGATTGACATCTACCCTGATTCATGATATGCTTTCAGATCGCCAAATGGTTTGGCGTGGACATTCTGAAAAGGAAAATTATGAAACTTACTATCGAAGGATTGGTGAGCGAAGGAGTTGTGGAGCCATTCATGCCCCATGAAACAGAACAGCCGGCGTATCTACATCGCTGCCGATATGTAAAACCCTTCAAGGGAGACCTGATGCTTAAAACGCAGGCCTGGCGGTTTAAAAATGGAGCCACCATGAGTCGTTTTGATGGTAGCAACCAACTGGCTGGTTATCGCATTGACGGCGTAGGGTGTATAACTACATCCCTTGCAAGAGTATGTCTCGCCGCAGGATACGACCCTTCTCACGGATGGCTCGTCAGAGATTTTCGGCCCGACCCTAAGGAGTTGGCCATCTTGGCAGCTCAACGGGAAATACTCGAAAAAGCTCTTACCCCTGAAGACAGGCTTATGGAGACAATCATGGGTAAAAGAGCAATCCTTTCAGAAAAGAATTCTGACCTCCTTGCTCTAGCTCCATTTCTGGCGCGTTTTGATCCCAAGCTTAGCTGCTTAGGAATTGATTCAGGCTTAGTGAGGATCCTAGAATTCGTTCTAGATCTTCGTACAGCTCGAGATGTGCTTAGTCTCAGCTCTAAATACTTGGCTCACAGACTACGTAAGTTCACAGAAGAAACATCAATCCTTGAACCAAACGATCCTCTCTTAGATCGTGCGGCAGAACTGAATTCTTTCTTGGATTCTGCGCCTGAATCAGGACTTGTCAGCATGATTAACTCCGAAGTACTTTTGAAGGCAAGTGCGAAGGCAGCAGCAACCTAATCGTTTTAAGAGGCCGTGTGCATGTATGCACCCGGCCTCTTTGCTTTCTAGTAAGTTAAGATTGAAACTAGAAAATGAATTCTTTATATCTTCTTTCTTTTGATTCTGTCGAACAATTAGAACTTTTCAAATCGTTCCGTACTGCACCTCCGGAGGATCTAAACGAATCCCTCTCTCGGTCAATCAAAAAAGGCTAAGAGGAAAACCTCTTAGCCTTAGAAATATACGCCCTAAAATCACACCACTTCAAGGTTGCGGAACAAGCCTTTCCTTTACCAGATCCTGGAGAAGCCTCATGTGCCGCTCGGGATCTTTGTCGGCTTCGATTAGCTGAAGGGCAAAGACTTTATCCAGCTTCCAACCGGCGTTTAAAAATTGCCGAATTAGGAATGGTAATTGATCTCCCTTATAGTCAGTTTCATCCAACTTGTCGTGGGAGCAGTGACATTTTTGCCAATATTGTCGAAGCGATGAACAGACTCGCTCATTACATGCACCCGTGCTGGTAGGATAATACCGAGAAGTCTTATCACCCTCTAACTCACGCAAGTCTCTTCCCCACACATGCTCCGAAGCCAAGACTTCTCGCAGCGTGTTAAAATCCTCTCCATATTCTTTACAGAGATCGCCTCGTTTTTCCGCCCATATCTCACAAGATTCCTGATGCGAAAGGGCAGTACCTACAATCTCCTGCAAGCCTAGCGAGTAACATTCTTTGCATTCAAAATAATGTCTTATCGCTGACTGGGGACCTTTCTTCATTTCCTCCCATTTAAGATCAAGGTTTGTGGCCTCTAGAAATGATTGGGCCGTCTGGCAGTCCAGCCGAAGGAATGCATCAAGCTCCTCTGTGCGGGGTTCTTTCAAATCAGTCGTCATACCTTCTCCTTTTCAAAGTGCTGCATTGGCAAAACAAAACCTGTCAATCCTTCTTTCTAGCCACCACTGCTCGAATCAAAAGAGGGCGATAATAGATGCCTTCTTTCATTTGCGAACCAAAGTGGCGATTCATTTCTTCTTCAGCCTCCTTTTCTAGTTCCTTGGATTTCTTTTCGAGCACCACATTCCAAGGCGTCATCGAACGTATCTGGGAGATAAGCCCTTCCAGATCAAACTGTTCAATGTGTTGCCATTCCTTGCTTTCCACTTCCCAACGACCATCATTTTGCATAACCTGCACAGGATCATAATCCTCTTTCACTGATTTACGCACAGGCTTATCACACAGCCGCTCGATGATCTCAACCAATTCCTTTCGGAAAGTTCCGGTGTCGTTCTTGTTCACGATGACAAAGATGCCCCCAGGCTCAAGGATGCGCAATACTTCATCGAGAACACCAGGAAGACGATACCACCAATGAAATGAACCAAAGGTGGTGGCCATATGAAACATTTCGTCCAAAAATGGCAGATTTTGTGCCGAAGCTACCTGATATGTTAGCCCCTGCCCACCAACCTCAAGCGCCTTTTGTATGCAGTCCTCATCGGCATCAACGCCGTCAATAACAGCTCCAGGGATCCATCCGGCCAAGTCCCTCGTTGATATTCCCGTTCCACAGCCTATATCAAGAGTCTTTGCACCTGGCTCATTAGCAACGAGATCTCTGACATGACTCATAACATAGGAAGGATACTCTTGGCGGCCCTCCTCATAAGCATCGGCAAGATTACCGTAATTACCAGTCTGCCCTATTGGGTCACTCATAATTGACTCCTTATGTCTTTTGGCACAAGTCATTAATATCAGGTCTCTCACCCACTGGCCAGAAATCTTTATCCGCCCTTTCTGCTATCCTTAGTAGTGAACCATAACATCCCGCACTCCATGGCCACACAATTCATCGAAAAATCAGTAGTTATACACGCTTCGGCCTTCAAGGTTTGGCAGGTATTCATCAATCCCATCGTCACCAGAAAAATGGGCGGTGAATATGTTTCGGAATGGAGACTCGGCTCAGCAATTGGCTGGAAAAGCCTTGATGGCACAATACTTACAAAAGGAACGATTCTCGATATCGAATCCGAAAAAACACTCTCCCTTGGCCTTATCGACCCTAAAACATCTGAGCCTCTTTCCAACATAACCTACGAATTACGAGAAAAGTATGGCAAAACCACCCTACTCGCCAGTGAAGAACTTACCCGTTCTTTGACCACCCCAGAATATGCGGCCGCAGTCGACGGGTGGAACGTTGCTTTGCAGGCCCTAAAAGAAGTCGCCGAGAAATAATCCCCCTGGGAGTTTATTTTTTATGCCTTTTCTGGTACAGTACATGCAATCTGCAGCACGAGGAGAGAGAAATGCGGAAGTACTCAAAAAGCATGCTTAAGGACGAGGAAGGCCTCACCGAGATTAATCAGCACTACGAAACCTATCCGTTTGAGTACATGCTGATCGTTTCTACATTGGTAACGTCCTACTTTGTTATTACCTTGGCATTCGCAAACTGGTTCGGTACACCATTCCAACCAGACATGACCACATCTACCATCTCACTTTTTTTCTGTCTATCAGGTGGATGGTGCATCCTTATACGGCATACTAAGGCCGGACGTATTTTTGCCATCTTAAACACAGAGGCCGGAAAAGAACTGGAAGACCAGCGTAATAGCCTTGCAATAGCATGGGCCACAAATACTCCCTACCCTCCCTTTGAAGGATCGGCGACCGAAACCGATTTATGGATTGCCGCCCACCGGCAAGCCGGACTCCTTCTTGAGGAATGACCCTACTCCAGCCCCTCCACTCATCAGTGCGAGGGGCTTTCTTTTTCTGATATAGTAAGAACATTACCTCAGCAACGATATGGGCATCTACCTCGATATTATTCGATTCAATTTTTTACGCTTTCTGGCCTATCCCATCGAAATTTGGGCGGCAATAGTTAAGCGTGGGATCAGCCTTGGCTTTTTGATTGCCTTTTGGACTATCGTGGCCAATAGCTCAAACGGGCGCATTGACCTCATTCCCCTTATTTCATACTTTCTCATCTCCAATGCGATCAATGACATCGTTTCGGCCGAAATACTGAGGTTTGGCAAGTCGGTTGGCGATACAGTTAAAAAAGGCACGATTACCAATTACCTGATAAAACCAGTGCCGATCGTTCCCTACCTTTATGCTTCCACTTTAGGAGAACGCAGTGTGAGCCTACTCCTCTCAATAGCTAGCCTAATTGCCGGGCTCATTCTCAACCCTCCGGCCAGCCTCTTTTCAGTTGGAATATTT
>JAJFBK010000070.1 GCA_020696955.1 Patescibacteria group bacterium
AGCATTTCGAGCCGTTTTTGAATCGCAGTGGAATCCATTGGAGTAATTAGTAGTACTCGTTCAGTGTAGCACCTCTTCTTTCCCAGTTGAAGCCAAGACCCTGAACCCGTATAGTCAAAGGGCTATCGATCGGAATTTTACAATACGGAGAAATACCTATGGGACTGAGCATACAGGCACGGATGGACGAGTTCTTTTACAAGGAACTTCTCAAATACCTGAAACTGGCCGAAGAAAAACGCCGCTGGAATGTCTTCAAGGACATCCCCTGGTCTGAGGCAAATCCTGACACCACCGACACCCTCGCCCACTGCGTGGAAACCTTCTGCGCCGTGGAGATGTACTTGCCTGACTTTACCTCGAAGCTTCTGACCATGATCCGCCGCTCTAGAGGCAGAGCTTGGTTTCATATCAACTGGGGCTACGAGGAAAGTAAGCATTCAATGGCCCTTGAAGCCTGGCTTTTGGCATCGGGACATCGCACCGAAGAGCAACGTAAAGCCTTTGAGAACGAGCTCTTGGAAGCTGAATGGGAGTTGCCCTTTGATCATCCGAGGCAAATGGTTGCCTATACCGAGATCCAGGAACTGGCGACATTTTGGAACTACCGAAACCTGGAAAAAATGGCCGCCAAGGAAAATGACTTCGCCCTGGTAACGGCGCTCCGAATCATTTCGGTTGACGAACGAGTACACTACAACTTTTACAAGAACGCCCTGAAAGAATGGTTGATGATGGATCCGGAAGGCACGATAAAGGACATCAAGTATGTCTTTGACAACTTTAGCATGCCTGGCAGAAGCCAGATTCCACGCTACGATGAAAGCGCCAGGATCCTGGCCAAAACCGGGATTTACGGACCTCGTGAGTATATCAAGCTGGTCAAGAACCCCATCCTCGAGGACTTAGGGATTGATAAGGAATTCAAGTTGCTCGAAGAATACGAGGAGAAGTACAGGACAGAAAGAGAAAAGGTATTGGCACAGATGAGAAGGGAGCAGATCGTGGTTGGAAACGGCCACGCCGTACCGAAAAACACGTCCCCACTCAATGGCAAACCAACGCCCTTCAATTCTCACGCCCTGAACGGAGTCCTCAAAAACTTGCACCCTGGAGAAGAGCCCCCGAGTCAGCGGCCCCCGCTTCTGGAAATGATCGGAATAGACGCCAAAAAGCGAAATCCAAGCCGTTCGATCATCCTGAACTCAGAAGCCCAAGAAGAAAAGCTTCCTGGTAGCCGTGGCATGGACAAATATAATGACCTTGACCAAAAACTGATGGTCATCGGCGATGAGATCAGCAACAACGCTGAGGAAATGAGAACTGAGCGGGCTAAAATCCGCCGCAACCGAGGTAAAAACAGCCGCCTCATGAAAGAACAGTGATCGATAGCGCAATCACCAAAGCCAGGGACTTGTTCCCTGGCTTTTTTCATTGAGGTGTAGCCGGGATTACCAACTCATTAGTACGCACGAAAGACTTCATCAGTTTTCCAAGAAACGGGATCCGTAGTTGGCTGGGGTAGTCATCAACTGCCTGCTGCTTGCTGGCAATATCATCAGCGTCCAAGGTAACCACCTTCCAGTTTCGCTCCATGAGCTTTGGAGGAGGAAGCAAGAACAGGCTGTTATCCACACCTTTTGGATATGGATACTGCTTGTAGTGGATCAAAAAGTAATACAGCTCAGGAAGCTGAGTGCTGAGAGTTGGCAAGGCTTCATTTAAGAGGGTGGCGGAAGCGGCGTGGTCACGGTGTCCATCCTCGGGCATGGTAGTAAACAGCAAGGTCGGATTAGTTTCAGAGATCGCCTGGCTCAAAGCAGTTCTCACTGCCTGGCCCGTATAAGACAAATTCTTAATGTATGTCCGTTCATAGGTGGAGGTTGTTTGCAGAGTTCCAGGCGCTCGGTACGGAATGGCCTCATATTTTTCTTCTGTCAGCTCCCCCAATCCCCGGTCAGGAAGCCCGAGAAAATAAAGGCTTGTCTCAGGTACGCCAAGCCCAGCCAAAGCCTTGATGGCCTCTTCTTGCCTTCTCCTGCCAGATTCGAGTCTTTGCTCGGGGGTTGCGTAGCCAGTTGAGAATTCAAGATCAGCCCCGATAGGATTATCGTCCCCGTTGGTCATGAAGATAACTGACACCGGGATGTTGGCTTCACGAGCCTGAGAAATAAACCCGCCAAGCCCCAGGGTCTCATCATCAAGATGAGGAGAAACCACGGTTATGCGATCATCTGACTGGAGTGCAGGAAAGCGGCCATAGCGATCAAGGCCATGATTGCCCACTTTGTCAGCCGACAAAAACCACCAGAGAGTTGCCAGGACTATTCCCAGTATCAGGCCGACGATAATGCCTCGCCTCGAAACCGTGGGGTAGGCCATGGATTACTAATCGAGAGACTGAATGGAGATCTTGGCAGTCTTTGGCTTTTCTTCAACGATCTTCGGAATGCGAACGGTAAGAATTCCATGCTTCATTTCAGCCTCGGCCTGCTCGCCACGCACAAGAGCCGGCAAAGCAATGGTTCGACGAAAGCCATTAGGAGCGAATTCACGGCGAGAATAACTGCGCTCCTCAGGAGTAGGAACCGGCTCACCAATAACGGCAACGAAGTCTTCGCCGGCTTCAAGGGAGAGATATTCTTTTTGGTATCCAGGAAGGGCAAGTTCGACATAGACAAAGTCCCCTACTTCGTAGACGTTGGCACCGGGAATCTGGGCCTGCTGGCCTTGCCAGGTATTGGCGTCATCCATCAGTTCGTCGAGGGCTTCACGCATTTCTTTGAGTGGTGACCAAGGAACGAGTTGGGACATAGATTCTTCTTCTATTCGTTTAGGAACTAATTGACGGGCTTCTTCAAGCGATTCAAAGATAGTTGTCAGCGGAACCGCAAAGTAGGAAGCGATTTGCAGGGCTACAGGCAAACTTGGTAGGCAACGGCCTGCTTCCATGGCATTGATGGATTGGCGGGAAATGCCAAGAGCAGCCGCCAACTCTTCTTGAGTCAGGGCCCGTTCGCGACGCAGATCGCGGATTCGAATATGAATGGTTTGCTTTGGTTCTGACATAAGTAAAGGTGTAAGCCTTAGTATACATGTAAAGTATAATTTACATGTCATATTGTCAAGCAGAGGCGACAAAAAATACCCACACCAGAACAGTGTGGGCATAAAGATTCTACTAATTGCGAGGAGCTTGGACTATTCTGCTACCGCCACCCGTTACTAACTCAAACGTGGAGCATGCACCGGAGAAAGGCACTCCGTCCATCTTCTCCGGTGAGTGCACCTTTATGAGCATTGTTTTATGGTCGGCAGAGAGTTCTATTTTTCCTACCCCGGAATCCTTTCCATTGCCGACAAATCGGAAGAGCTCACCGGCAGCTGAGCATACTTCTAGCTCGTGATAGTTAAGGGCGGTTTCAAGCATGTCCTTAGTCACGGAAATCAACGCCAGAACCTGATTAGTTTTCACATCCTGGATAATGGCCGGAGCCATCCCTTGTGGACCAAACATGATTTGATCGGGGGAAAAAGCACGTTGGTAAGACATCTTGGTACAGACAGCTCCGTTGATTTCAGATTCTTCAGCACAGGATCTGTATCCCAGGCTTTTATAAAACTCAATGTCTTCTGAGGTAGACCAGAGCCAAGCATGCGAGCAAAACAGGTCTGTGACATGCCCGTGAACGATACTCAGCAATCCCCTTTTCCGCTCTTCACTTCGTCCGTCCCTGAGCACTACAGGTTCATTAATACGCACCCCTTGAGAGAAATATCCTGCGAAATAAGAGACGCACCCCTCCAGACGCTCACCCCCATCCTTCATGCCATAGGCAGCCACGTAGTAAGTGGTACCTTCACCAGAACGCGGCTTCTCATACCTGCCGAATTGATCCTTGTAGTGCCAATTGCGAAAGTGTATGACCTTCAATTCCTCTTCTCGGCCAACTACCCTTGTAATCCGCTCTCCAGTAGGAACAATCATTGTGCCCACCTCCTGCTTGAGGTTATATCAGAAAAATACAAAAAAATCACCGCCCGGGATCGGACGGTGACAAGGGGCATTGCTGCCAGATTATTTGTACGCTTCAGGTTTTGACCTTGGAAGCGGAAGCTTGCCTATTTTATAGGAAGCCAGTACGTACAGAATCAAGGGAGAAATCACACAACAACCAATGGGAACTACCGTAACGTCCTCAAACG
>JAJFBK010000071.1 GCA_020696955.1 Patescibacteria group bacterium
ATCAAGCAAGACAAGGTCGGAGGCCTCCTTGGCTACCTCGGTTCCCCGCTTACCCATGCTGATGCCCAAATCAGCGGCCACAAGTGAAGGGGCATCGTTTACCCCGTCCCCGGTCATTGCGACCGTTAAACCGGCCTTCTGCAAGGCCTGAACGATACGCAGTTTATGTTCAGGAGTAACCCTGGCAAAGACAGATACCGAAACGGCTCTTTCGGTAAGCTCCTCATCGCTCATGCGATCCATTTCCATTCCGGTAAGGACGATATCACCTTCGTGAAAAATGCCAGCTGAGCGGGCTATGGATTTAGCAGTTTCAGGATGGTCTCCCGTAATCATGACCACTTTGATTCCTGCACCGGTCACCAACTTTACCGCTTCTACTACGCCATCCTGAAGAGAATCCTGCATGCCAAAAATTCCATCAAAAGAGAAATGCTCACCCTGCACTGTCCATCCAGAGACTCCCTTCTGCTTTATGAGAGAAGCGCTGGAACAGAGGGCAGCTGCCTGAGCCAGCCATTCAAGATGGGTAGCCGATCCAAGCCCTTTCCCTGGTTTCTCATCTGGGATAATTGAGCCCTTGAGATCAAACCCCTTTGCTTCAACCTGGTAAGAGTGCCCGCCTGTCCAAATCCTGGTTACTGCCAGCTCATTTCGGGTAATGGTTCCCGTCTTATCAACGGCAATAATATGGGCCTGACCCAAGGCTTCGACGGCCTGAAGCTTCTTGACTAGGACATTACGCCTAGCCATCTGGGCCACTCCGCTAGCCAAGATTACCGTTACTACTATCGGTAATCCTTCTGGAACCAAGGAAACAGCCAGGGAGATTGCCGTAGCGACCAATTCTCCCAGCTCCATGCCACGCATCAGACCGTATCCGATCAGAAAAACACAGACAATGGCCACCAGGGCAATGATCTGACGAGAAAGCTTTTCCAGATGTTTTTTGAGAGGCATCTCCGACTGAACGCTGGATATTTCGGAACTGATATGACCAAGTTCCGTGGCGCTCCCGGTAGCGGTCACTATGGCGCTGGCTGACCCGGTAACTACTGCCGTCCCCTTGAAAAGCATGTTCCGCTGGGCGAATACTGGCAATGGCCCCTCACCTTCTTCGAGGGCTTCACCGTTCTTATGGACAGGTTCAGCCTCACCAGTAAGGATGGCCTCGTCGATCGTCAGGTTTACGGCATGGATAATCCGGGCATCGGCAGGAATCCGCTCACCCTCTCGTATATGGATTATGTCACCCGGCACCACTTCCCTGTCATGAACTATCGATTCCTTGTTCCCTCGAAAGACTGTGGCCATGGTAACTGAGAACTTCTTTAAAGAAGCCAAGGCCTGCTTTGCCCTTCCTTCCTGGAAAGTTCCTATGAGTGCATTAAGGACCAATACTGCAAATACGATACCGGCATCCGCTCGCTCTCCCCGAAGGTACAAAAGAAAAACCGCTCCAAGCAGCAAATAGATCAGAGGGCTGAGAAATTGCTCAAGAAAATTGGCTGCAATACTCTTGGTTGCAGGCTGGGGCAACTCGTTATGACCGTATTTGAGTATTCGGTGAGCAGCCGCCTGGGGACTAAGCCCTTCTATGGAGCTGCCGAATTCTTCGATTACGTCGTGATGTGCTTTAAGATAGTAAGCTTCTTCCACTTTTTCCCCTCCTTGATTACGCTTTTACCAGCTTCCTCCGCCCCCTCCTCCAAAACCACCCCCTGAGAACCCGCCTCCGCCACTTCCGCTGCTGCTTGGCGCAGAAGCCATGGCACTTCCTAGTGAACGTGAAAACGAATCCATGCTTGCCCCGAACAATACCGGATTAAAATGACCGGTTCCCACATACCATCCAGGACTGCTTACCGGGATATCCATCCCCTTGAACGCCTGGGCCAGCTTCTTGGTAACTCCGAAAACCATGGCATAGGGCAACAATTCTCCGAATACTCCTTCTTTCTCAAGAAATGGCTGCCTGAACTTTTCGGTACTTGAAAGGAAAAGCCGGTACCCTTTGGCTCGACGATACAATTCCCGACCCCAAGCGGTTCGGCGTGGCATGCTTCGGGCGGTAACCAGCACCGCCAAACCGCAGATCATCATGGCTGGTGCCAATCCAAGAGCCAGCACCCATCCGGTGGCAAGGCCTAGAATCAACAAAGGAATGGAGAGTCCCG
Organism: Patescibacteria group bacterium; assembly: GCA_020696955.1. The sequence continues at coordinate 2,178 of JAJFBK010000071.1, forward strand.
CCATAAGCGCCCCGAGCAGATAAAAATTGTTACGCACACTCTGCGGGTTGGAAGGAAATAGTTTTTTACCTATCACACCCTTGTAGAGGCTATCCCGAATTCCTGGAAGGTTGGTATAAAAGGTATTTTTCAAATCCGAGAGAGAAGCTTCTTTTGATTCTCCAGAGAAAATGCCGTTCAAAATAAGCGTTTCATATTCCTGCAAGTCAGTGGCCAGTTTTTCAGTGCGCACAAAGGTATAATCCACCGAACCAAACATGCCTTTTTTCGGCACTTCCGTAATGGTCAGATACCCTCGTGCTGCCAAATCAACGATGGTCGAGGTAAGGTCTACCATGTCAGCTTTCTCATCAAGGAGCACCCCGATCTCAGCTGGCCGCAACTGTTCAGGCGCCTGGTATTCCGGGACTACCGTGTCGTTATAGGCAAAGGGCACTGGTTTCCCGCTTGTGTTTTCTTCTTGGGAACCAAGCGGAGCCATCCAACCATCTCTCCCTCCAGTCCACCACCTCCTAAAAAGGAGCGTCAACCCGGCGGCAGTACTGAGGAGTGCCAAGGCTACGACAAGTGGCCAGGAAACCGAATCCAAGGGTGAAACCTCTCCTGCCTCACTGGCAGTTACGGCAAGCAAGGGAACCAACCCCTTGGTGAAACCAGCCGCTACGGTCATTCCCTCACCGATCGCCAAAGCACCCGTACTGGCTTCATAAACAGATCCTTGGGCCGCACCTTGGCAAGTAGCTGTTGAGCCAGATCCACCCCGATAACAACTCGACTGAAGTATTTGGCCTCCCGGAAGACTGACGCGAGCAAAAGCCGATCCAATGGGAACTTCCCACTCATTTCCGGTGACATTCCAGTAAAGTTCGTCGTAACCCTCAAATCCTTTGAGGATACCGGTAGCAATATAAGAAAGAGAGTACGAGTGAGGGCCGTTGATGGTTTTATCGGCGTCACCAATCTTTAGTCGTACCACACCGGAGTTCTGGCCTGAGTCATAAGGAATGGACTCTCCGTCTTGAAGAACTTTCTGGACTTCGATTTTCGTATAAAGCGTATTTCCGTCTGGCAAACGGTAGGAATAAGGAATATCTCGAAAAATTCCGTGTTTCTCTAGAGACTTGAAATCAACGTCAATCTTTTCTGTGATCTCCGCACGGCCATCCTGGAGAATACGGATATCCGATTCAAACCTGGAAATTTCCCAGCCAGGCCCTGCGGCTTTAACCTGAAAAGGAAGCAGCAGGCAGGCCGCTGCGATGTATGCGAAGGCTTTGAATAGCTTCATAAAATAGAAAAAATTAAGCACCCCTACTATACCATAATCAAGCCAAAGGGGCGGCTTTGTTATCCAGATTACTTACATTATAAGGTGTGAACTGCTATAGATAAGCTATGAGACGCAAATATATAGCTATTTTTCTTCTTTTTCTGGGCATTTTTGGAACCGTACTTGCGGTCCCTTTTGCCATGCCCCTGCTTAGTACCAAGGTATCAGCCAGCGACCTGAGCAGCAAGGAACAGATAATGAACCGGAACAATACCGGTATTATTTTGCTTGATCGAAATGGTCAGGAGTTTTACCGGTTCTACCAGGCACGGCATCTCACCCCCACTCCGGTCTCCCTTATTCCTCCCCATGTCCGAAATGCCATCATAGCAGCCGAAGACAAAGAGTTTTACAGTCATCCAGGATACTCCCTTAGAGCGGCCGCAGCCTCTCTTATCGCCAACCTTCGAAAAGGAGAGTACGCCTATGGCGGATCAACCATTACCCAGCAATTGGTAAAGAACTCCTTCTTGAGTACCGAAAAGACCTATATCCGGAAGTACAAGGAGATCTTGCTGGCCAAAGAGATGGAGAAAACCTACAGCAAGGATGAGATTCTAGAAATGTACCTGAACTCCGTTTACTTCGGTGAGGGAGCTTTTGGAATAGAAGAGGCGGCTAAAGCTTATTTTTCCAAATCAATCAGTGACCTTACTATTTCTGAGTCGGCCTTGCTGGCCGGACTTCTGAGTGCCCCTTCAAGCCTTTCCCCTATTTCCGGAGACAAAGAAAGGGCAATTGAACGCCAGCACGCAGTGCTCGAAGAAATGTTTGCCGGTGGCCACATAACAAAAGAAGAACATGATACGGCTCTTGCCGAAAAGCTCGTCTTTAAGCCTTACATTGAACCGGAAACCCAATACAAGGCGCCTCATTTTGCCTATATGGTCCGAAGGGAGCTTATCGATAAGTATGGCGAGGAAACCGTAGCCCGT
>JAJFBK010000072.1 GCA_020696955.1 Patescibacteria group bacterium
AGGAGATGATTTTGTCATCAAGCGTGGCTATGAGGAGCTTATCCCCGGTGCCAATGTCTTGGTAGTCGAAGACGTGCTGACTACAGGAGGGTCAGTCAAAAAGGTAGTGGAGGCCGTAAGGGCTCTTGGCGGTAATGTTGTAGGAGTGGGTGTTCTTTGTAACCGGGGTAGCGTGAAGCCTGAAGATATTGGCGGAGTGCCAGAGATTTATGCTTTGGCCACTGTCAATTTCGAATCCTACCCTGCCGATGATTGCCCACTCTGTAAACAAGGGGTGCCAATCAATACGTCAGTGGGCAAAGGGCGTGAGTTCATTGCCGGCAAGTCTGCAGCATAAGTATGTAGTGCCAGCAAATTTAAATAGAGTCCCCGGAATAATTCCCGGGGGCTCTTTCTTTGTAATGAAAAGCCGCTTGCCCACAGCCGAGTAGTTAATGGACGCTCTATCTCTGCCTTCCCCAACCTCATCAAACCTGCTATTCTCTCCGATAAGGAAGGGCTTGCTCTACCTGAAACCAAAAAGTCCGCAAAGGACGAGGGGTGATGCTGATGGAAGGCAATACGAACAGGAAGCTGATCGCAGAAGGTAAGACTAAAAGGATTTACACTGCTGAAGACTCACGACAAGTGGTAGAAATCGAAAACAAAGATGATATCACTGCCGGAGACGGTGCTAGGCACGACATATTGGAAGGAAAAGCCCAATATGCAACAGCCACAACTTGCAACTGCTTTGAGTTACTGAAACGAGATGGATTACGCACACATTATGTGTCTAAGGTGAATGAACGGACCTTTCGGGCTCACCGGATGGATATGATCCCGCTTGAATTGGTAGCAAGGCGTATTGCGACGGGCTCATACCTAAAGAGGCGTCCAGACATTCCTGAAGGGACAATATTCAATGATGTAATTATTGAATTCTTCTACAAGGATGATATTCAGCACGACCCATTGGTGATACCTGATTATACGGGTGGGCGCATCCTTTATTTTGATCCTAAGCAGCCTCTGGCAAGCGGCTTTATGAAAGAAGAGCCGATGAATGCGATGTGGAGGGACCTCTACAGCGTTTTGCCTGAGATTGTTACCCTAACCCACAGAACCTTTGCCATCCTCGAAAGAGCGTGGTACCAGCAAGGAGTTACGTTAGTTGATCTGAAGATTGAATGTGGCCGAGATACTGAGTATCCGGGCATCATTCGTGTTGCCGATGTCATTGATAACGACTCATGGCGCATTTGGCCAGGAGGAGATAAGGCGCAAATGATGGACAAGCAAGTCTATCGGGATTTGGAAAACTCATCACCCCAGGCACTTGGTGCCATCAAGGACAACTACAAGTGGGTGGCGGAAGCTACGGGAAAGTTTTTGGAAGCATCATCTTGATGCTTCATGTTGGTAATTGTGCGAGTCCCTTGGGAGAAATCCTCTGGGGCTCGTTTTTTTGATTTCTTGTCATACAAAAAAGGATGAACGAAATCAATCGTCCATCCTTGTGATTCCCATCCTCGCTGGTTAGGCTGTCTTTAGCCGCGCCCTATTTCACCTTTAGCTGCAACGGCGGCTGCTTGTAGCACTCGTTTCATCAAGGTCTTTTTGGATTCAACGTCGTGTTCTTGTCCGGTATTGTAGTGGGCTAAGAGGTTGAGTTCATTACCTAGGCGGTGAATCATTTCTGTAACCTCAACATCGCCTTCACACAGTTCTATAATAATCCTTGCGGCCTGAGACATTGAGTCTGTGGCAGCTTCTTCTTCTGGGGAGAATTCTTTATGATCAACCTGGGACGATTGCTCGGCTTCTGCAGGCTGTGCGATGTCGCGAGGTATTGCGCTTCCTGGGATATACTCTGGTGATTCGGACATATAACGGACAATTACGGTTAAGTTAGGTTAATCATAGCACAACATTTTTTAATTTCCATTTGCTTGACTATAGCCGTGTTTAAGATGGTTATGATTATAGAAAATATTTTGATAAATAAAAAAGGATGAACGAATCAATCGTCCATCCTTGTGATTCCCATCCTTACTAAGATGGGCTAGGCAAATACACTTTGGCCATATCGCCAGGCCGGATCACTCCTGCCCTTTCGACCCAACCGACAATGCCTCTTCTGTTAACGGCCGCATTAACAAAGGCGGGACCGCAGTCACTGGGAAGGGAAGGGTCTTTTTCTTTCATCACCTCTCCGGGCCAGATGCAAGGAGAATTTTCTCCGTAAACCAGAAGAACAGCTTTGTCTGGAAAAACCAGCCGGGTCATGGGTGGCAGCTTGCTGAGATCGGCGCAGCCGCTAAATAGGAGGTTTGCACCAAGCCACTCGGCAAGTACAGGTCTTTTGAGTCTCATTTCAGTCTCTATCCTGTCTAGTTCCTCAAAAGAAACGGCCGACCATTGGCGACTGTTCCAGATATGAGTACCTTTAGGGTGAAACTTCTTTTCCCTTACCCCTGAGATCTTGGTGAAGCCACAATGACGATCCCCTACTACCCCTGATAGGGTCAAAATGATTTCATCTCGTGGAGATGAAGCATGCTTCTCGTCTCCTACAAATGTTCCCTCTACCCTGAGTTTGAAATCAGGAACCATGAGCGTTCTCCTTGTTCATTTCGGCTCGGATGAGTTCGATAAAAGAATTCACCTCCTCCTTGGTCGTGCTCCAGGAGCACGTCCATCTGACTATTCCCTCTAAGGGATCCCAGATATAAAAGTCTGCCTTTTCCAGCAGTCTTTCTATCACTCCCTGGGGAAGTTTCACGAAGACGGCATTTGACTGAACTTTATAGACAGGACCCAGGTCAAACTCTTCTTTGCATCGTTTGGCCAGCAGGGTTGCCATGCGGTTGGCATTGCCTGCGTTTTCTGCCCAAAGGTCAGTGCCATAAAGAGCAAGGAGTTGAGCGCTGAGAAAATGTTGCCTGGCGCAAAGCTGTCCATGTTGTTTATGAAGCCGAACTGCAATATTGGCCAGCTTCTTATTGTGGAAGATTACCCCATCAGCGAACGCTCCTCCATTCTTAGTTGCGCCCAGCGTTACCGCATCAGCTCCAATGTCGAAGGTTATTTCTGCCAAGCATCTACGTCTCAAATGCACGGCGGCGTTTGATAGACGAGCGCCATCTATATGGAAAAGGAAATTATATTTATGGGCCCATCTTCCAATCGCCCTCAACTCTTCAAGTAAGTAGACGGTGCCTATTTCTGTGACGTTGGAGATGGAAACCACTTTTGGATAAGTGCGGTGAATGTCCTTTCGATGGTCGAGAAGTGCATTAAGTTCATCTAGAGTAATCTTCCCGTCTTTAGTGGGCACCGTAAGCAGCTTGAAACCCAGTCGCTCTATTCCACCACATTCATGAACGTTTATATGAGATTTCTCAGCACAGATAACAGATTCGTATGGGCGCTCAAGTAGCGTATCAAGCGCCAGTTGGTTAGCGGCGCTGCCATTTGAAACGAAAAATGTTACTGATCCTTCTCCAAACCTGTGCTCCAAGCTTCTTACGGCCTCCTTCGTTATAGCCTCTTCCCCATAGGCTCCACTGGTGGGCTTGGAACCTGCATCCGCCATAGCTTTCATGACGTGCGGATGTGGGTTCGTGTGGTAGTCGCTGGCAAATGACAGTTTCATCTAATTATCTCCTTGAACCAAATTTGAAATGTGCGAAGTTCATTCTCCGAGATCTAACCTGTAATGAACTGGTATACTTATACCAGAAAAGACTACATAAAGAAATCAGGCTAGCAAATGAAAATAATACTTATTCGACACGCTGAGACCAATGCAAACGCCCTAGGCCTTGCCCAGGGCTCCGGAAGTACCGAACCCTTAAATGAGGCTGGCATGGCCCAGGCAGGAGCTTTGACGGCACTTCTCTCAGAAGAGCCCATCGATGCCATTTATAGCTCCCCTGCTCTTCGAGCCGTACAGACAGTCTCTGGATTAGCAGAGTCCACAGGAATTACCGTTCAGGCTCTTCCTGAGCTGGCTGAGCGTAATTGGGGCAATTGGAATATGAGAATCTGGAAAGAGGTTCAAGAAGGGCTTGCTTCTCTGGATCCGATAGAGCGCTACACCTTTGCTCCTCGTGGAGGAGAATCAGAAGAAGAGCTGGAGCAACGCCTTCGCAAGGTGGCCGACAGGTTTGCCACTCTG
>JAJFBK010000073.1 GCA_020696955.1 Patescibacteria group bacterium
AATCACTGAAGACAAAGAGATAATCACGGGAGATGGACTGTACCTGTTAACCCTCTATCTTGGCCTCACGTTCTTCCTCTCTTTCTCCGTGTTCATCTATGATTTCATAAGGTCATCAGGCCGTGAACGGGCCCAGCTAAGACTCATTCTTACAGGTTCGATTCTGGCTACCGTGCTGGGTCTTTTCTGCAATCTTCTTTTGCCGCTATACGAAAATTATAGCCTTGTTTGGCTTGGACCTTCATTCTCTTTGATTTTTACTACATTCACCATTTATGCTATTGCGGCCCATCGCCTCTTTGACATCCGCATCATCGTCAAGCGCACTGTTGTCTACACTATGCTGCTGGCTTTCATCTTCGTGGTTTATAGCAGCGTCATCTTCCTGCTCACCCAAGTAATCCAACGGCAGGCTTCCGGAGCAGTTGACCGGAATGCATTCATTGCCAATCTTATAGCCGCCATTGTTATCGGATTCAGTGTCAGTCCTCTCAGGCGTTGGCTAGAAGAGCGCACCAACAACTTCCTCTTCAAAAAGGAATACGAGCAGCAGACCGTACTCAAAGACCTTTCCAAGCGGCTAAATGACGTTATCGCCATGGACGAAGCCTTGGAAATGATGATGCAAACGATAGTGAGGGCCTTCCACCTTCGACACGCCGTTACCTACGTGTTCCAACAGGGTGAAAACGGTGGTGCTGCCGTCAAACGAGTAAAGCAAATTGGGTACAGTTCAACCGCCCACCTCTATCTTGGAGAAAAAGATTTCTTGGTTCCCTACTTTAGTAATCACCCTGGAGTCGTAACTGTTGAGAACCTCAAACAACAATTGGTGGCCGATAACCGCAAGGTTAATTACATCCATAAGAAGGATGTTTCCAAGCTGCCTGCCGACACCAGCGATCTGGTAAGAGAAATCGGCACTAAAGATGCGGTAGTGAAAAAGCTAGAATCCTTTGAAATAGCCCTAGCCCTGCCCCTCCACCTTAATACCCAGCCAATCGGCTTGATCCTTCTGAGTGACAAGCTCTCTGGGGACGGATACACCAGCGATGACCTAACCTTGCTCGACACCATCGGATCCCAAGCTATCTCAGCCATTCAGAAAGCCAAGCTCTACGAAGGAGACCGCATGAAGAGCGAGTTCGTATCCATTGCTTCTCATGAACTCCTTACTCCTGTTTCCGCTATTGAAGGCTATCTCTCCATGATCCTGGACGAGCATATAGGCCAGATTGATGACAAGGCCCGAGATTACCTGACAAAGGTATACAGCTCCTCTAAACGCCTCTCAGCCCTCGTCAAAGACCTTCTTTCGGTCTCTCGGATTGAAGCCGGTCGCATGAAGATCGAACCCCAGTCACAGGACGTCAGCAAGATGATCGGAGAAGCGGTGGATCAGCTCAAGTTCCTGGCCCAGCAGAAACAGCTTGAACTTACCTATGAACAGCCTACTGAATCATTGCCCCCAGTCTGGACTGACCCTGACCGAGCCATGCAGGTGCTTATCAATATTATTAGCAATGCCATCAAGTATACCCCTAAGGGATCAGTAACTATCAAGGCAATGCTTGAGCAAGAGCCAGTCCCTCATGTCCGTATCAGCGTCATCGACACTGGTATGGGTATGAGCAAAGAAGATCAGACCCACCTTTACGAGAAATTCTACCGAGTTGATAATCTGGAAACCACCGGTATCGTAGGTACAGGGCTTGGGCTTTACATAACAAAGACCCTTATCGAACGCATGGGCGGAACCATTTCCCTTGAAAGCGTTCCTGGCAAAGGAAGCACCTTCAGTATTACCCTACCTCTCTTCAAGATTGAATCATCTCCCGCTTAAGGCGCAAGGAAAGCAAGAAGGCTAATTGCAAAAAGAGAAAGAACCCCATACTATGATAGTAGTAATTACCCGACTCTATTCATCGCTATGCCAAACGAAGGAACCACAATTCTCCTGTGCGAAGATGACATCATCCTAGCCGATCTCTATACCGAGCGCCTTAAGCAAGAAGGCTTCAACGTGGTGCACGCCTCAAATGGTGAAGACGCAGTCACGTTTGTAAGGGAGTACTTCCCTGCCCTCATCATTTTGGACATCATGATGCCAAAAATGAATGGACTGGACGTTCTCAAGAACCTGAAATCAGACCCTGAGACCCAGAACATTCCCGTGATCATCGTAACTGCCTTAGTGCAGGAAATCGAAAAAATCAGCAAGATGATGAACCAAGCTGATGCCTATATCGTTAAGTCAGAAGTTCTCCCTGGAGAGATCATCGAAAGGGTCAAGCAAAAGCTTGGCCAGGCTATGTAGGCCTATCTGAAAGGGTTCTCTTTTCCAATCTCTTCCGGTCTTACTTCAATTTCTGCCCCTCGGCGGACATGTTCCTGATTGAGTTTTAGTGAAGGCAATGGAGTTGGTGCAGGCTTCTCTACAAGAGCTTGCACTTCTTCTGCGTAGGCTGAAGGCTGTAGAGCCATCCACCCCATAAAGAGAACCCCGATCACTGCCAGAAGAGAAACCAGCACCATCCCCATTTCAATTACGCCAATCGAAGGGGCGGACAGCTTTGGCTTGTCACCTGTTTTTTCAGTTTTTTGAGCTCGAGAAAAGAAGTTCATTGGGCTGGGATTGCAACTGGTAGATAAAAAGCAACGGCAGTTATTTGACCGGATACCTGATCACCAGATGTGAGTGAGGCTTGATCCAAAGTGCCTGTTGGCTTTGCCGCAAGCGAGAAAAGGACCTGGTCAATCTGAATAAACCGCTCCAGGGTTGAAAGGCCTTTTACAAAGGACTTTACCTGATCGTATGACCCTGTCACTCCAATGTTCATCGTCACTTTCTTGAGGGAAGACGTAGCGGCTGCCGTGCTTGCAACAGCACCTGAAGTAGTCTGGGCAGTAGCCGGTTTGGTATCAAGCGAAACTGAGAAAGACGCCAATCCCACCCCCACTTGCTTGGAGAGCGCATCCACCTGAACCGAAAGGTCATACTGATTGTCACCGCTTGGCAGCAAATAGGCAACGGTTTCTTTAGCGGTTTTTAGCTTTTCATAGTCAGCCTTCTGCCTGCTTATGCTCTGTGCCGAATACGAAGAGCTCGTACTGGCTGCGTCCCGTTCAGCCTGGAGCTTTCCTAGGGTTGATACCTGGGGAAGAATAAACACATAGAACAGGCCTGCAAAAAGCAGATCGGCTACCGTTACGGCAATTACGAAAGGATGAATCTTTGTCATATTAGCGGGCTGAACTATACAGAAGTGGAGGAACCACCGCCGTAGTGGTCAATGAAAATGTTACCGACTTGGTAGTAGGGTCATAGGTGTAACCTTCGACTTTTAGGTCTGAAATGACATCCTTACTGGCTCGAAGGGATTCGACAAAGACAGCAAAGCTCAAGTTTGAGGGAGCAATCCCACCCATTTTTAAGGTTACGACGCCACCGGCGTTGGCAAAACTGTAGGTAGTCAGTCTTATATCCTTAGGAACCAGGGCTTCCACCTTAGCAAACGCCTTCTCCCAGGACAGTTCCGTTTTTGAGAGAGCGTTTACCTGCTTTATCTTCTCAATGTCAGAGGCATCACCGATAAGCGCCTTCTCGGTCGCCATCCTGGCCACCTCACTCTGGGCTTCTCGCTCTTTCATGCCCTCGATATTTTTCTGGGTAGAGGCTACTTCCAACCGAAGAGGAATGGCCAAAGCCGCAGTAGCCAAACAACCAAGAAGCAGTCCAATTCCAGCCACCTTGGCAAGGGCGAGATATTCGCTGCGTTTTCTAATCGCAAATGGTACAAGGTTTAGCTGCTTCATGAGGCCAAACTTATAGGGTATAGAGCACATCCAAGAGCGGTAATGAACCTTCGATCACAAAAGGCTGGGACCGTAATGACCGGACGAGCCATAACCGTAGGGACATCAACCTGTTCTTTTAGGCCTTCGATCAATCCTGAGACCAATGATCCTTCACCTGCCAACCTTATTTCTTTAATTTCTGCGGGCTTTGCCGTGCGGTTGGTATAAAACTTTATTACATGATCGATCTCATCAGCCAGAGCGGCAGTTAGGCGCTTAAGGTGAGTCACGTCATCTGCGTCTTCCAGAGAACCACTTCCTGTAGTAACGATTCCGGTAACCCGT
>JAJFBK010000074.1 GCA_020696955.1 Patescibacteria group bacterium
GTGTTTCCGGACTTTGAAGTTGAATAGTCAATGCTTCCGACCATGGCCAGAACTTCCCCGGTTTTTGGATCAACCGCCGTCAAGGAAGCATTAGTGGCCTGATATTTCTTGACAACGTCAGGTCCCATCTCGGCTACGATTGATTGGGCCATTTGCTGGGTTTCAAGGTCGAGAGAGGTCTTTACGGTGTATCCTTCCTTGTCGAGTTTTTGCTCGGCGATCTGGGGATTCTCATCAAGAGTCTCAATCAGTTTTTCACGAACGTAAAAGACGAAGTGAGGAGCGATCAGGTCGCTCTTATTCTTGAAACTCGGCTCTTCAAGGCTAGGAGCGGCTTTTTTGGCGGCATCAGCTTCTTCTTGGGTAATGGCTCCGGTCTGAGCCATGCGGTCCAAAGCATAATCTTTACGGATGAAAAGGTCGTCGAGGTGATTTCCGTATGGAGAGTAATAAGTAGGGAGCTGGGGAATACTAGCTAGGGTAGCTGATTCTGAGAGGGTAAGGTCTTTGGCTGACTTGTCAAAGTAAAGCTTTGAGGCCGCCTCAATTCCGTAGGCTTGGTTTCCGTAAGGGATCTCATTAAGGTAGCCGGCCAAAATCTCATCCTTGGTGTACATTTGTTCGGCTTCGATAGAGAGAATCAGCTCTTTTATCTTTCGAGTAAGACTGTATTCGTCACCGATTTCAGTAAGAGCGTTTCTAATATACTGCTGGGTAATGGTGGAGCCACCTCCGCCGTCACGATCTTTGAGGATTCCAAGGCGCACGAAAACCGCTCGCCCGATTCCCTTGATAGCGAAGCCATTGTGTTGGTAAAAACTGGCATCCTCCAAGGCTACGGTAGCCTTTTTGATATTGTCGCTGATATCTTCGTTCTTTACGACGGTACGGTTTTCTTCGCCGTGGAAGTTATAAAGACTCTTTCCATTACGATCAACGATTTGAGTTGACTGAACTATGGATCGGTTTTGAATATTTTTTGGATTTGGCAGCTCGCGCACATAATAAGCGAATACGGCGCTGGCACTGATGATAAATACTCCAAGTCCTATTCCGCTGTAAAGAAAGAACTTTTTCCAGGTAAACTTGAACTTTCGTTTTTGAAACGGGTTGAGCTTCTTCCACAATGGAAGCGGTTGGCTCTGGAGTGCTCGGCTACTTCGAGGCAGTGAAGATTGTCTTGAGGGCTGGCGAAGTCGGAGGGGTCCGCCAAACTTCGGGGTGCGTTTTTTTGAGGGTTTCATATGATTGAAGCATAGCAGAAAACTGTGTAATGTAACAGATATGGAACTACTATTTACCCCCCAAGACGTACTAGAATCAGCCGTAGATGAGATTATTGGCCTCGAGAGCCTGCAATCCGCTTTTAAAAGCGGAAAGAAATTGAAGGTCAAGCTAGGCATTGATCCTACCAGCCCTAATATTCACTTGGGAAGGGCCGTTGTTTTGTGGCGCCTGAGGGCATTTCAGGAGCTCGGTCATGAGATCCACCTGATCATCGGTGACTTTACCGGTCAGGTTGGGGACACTTCGGACAAGGACGCTGAGCGGCCCATGCTCTCCGAAGAAACCGTCAAAGAAAATCTTGCTACCTATGAGCAGCAGATGTGGATGATCCTGAATCCTGAAAAAAAAGACCAGGTATTTTTTCATCGAAATAGTGAATGGCTTGAGCCGCTTACCTTGGCTAAGCTGGGCGCTTTGGCCGATGCCTTTTCGGTCAACCAATTTATCAAGCGTGAACTGATCGCCAAAAGACTTGAAAGCGGCTCACGAGTGAGTTTGCGTGAAATGCTCTATCCTCTCATGCAGGGGTATGATTCGGTAATGCTTGAGTCAAACGTTGAGCTTGGTGGGACTGATCAGCGCTTCAATATGTTGGCCGGCCGTGTTCTCCAGGAACAGGCAGGGCAGGAGCCTCAGTCAGTCATCATGGGCACATTGCTCAGCGGTACTGACGGACGAAAAATGAGCTCTAGTTGGGGAAATGTCATCACGTTGTTTGATACGCCGACTGACAAGTTCGGGAAGCTGATGGCTATTAATGATTCGTTGATTGCCGAGTATCTTAACTGCTTGCCTATTTCGGCTCGGCCGTTTACCGCCGGGGAAGTAGAAAGCCGCATTAGCAGTGGCGAAAATCCTCGAGATCTCAAAATGGAACTGGCCGAGCGCATAGTCGCTCTTTACCACGGTGAAGAGACTGCAAAAGAAATGCGAGAGGAATTCATCTCCAGATTTAGCGAGGGCAACCGTCCGGCTGACATTCCAGTCATGAGCTTTGCCGATCTTGGCTTCTCTTCTGATGTTACAGAGGCCTTGCTTGTTGAGGTTTTGGTTGCTGCCCAGCTTGCTCCAAGCAAAAGCGAGGCTCGACGCTTGATCGAACAGGGTGGAGTGCGTGTTGACGATACGGCGGTGTCGGATCTTGGCGCTCTTATCAAGACTAACAAAAAGACGCTTCTCCAGGTTGGGAAGCGCCGCTTTCTCGAAATCGGAGAGTAGCTCCTTCTCTAAGGAATATCAAACTCGCTTATGTCGGATCCGTTAAGGATCCAGACTTTTTTGGCGTCAGGGTCTATGTCAAAGCTGCGTACTTGGAGGTACTCTCCTGGAAATGCGAACTGGCTGACGTAATTGCCGCTCTTATCAAATTCAAGGATGCGGGCAGTGGAATGGGATCCACTCGTCAAGCCGCCATCGAGAACGTAGATGCTGTTCATGTCTTCATTGGTGACTATCTGAAGGGGCTGCACGATGGTTTCCCCTGGCGCAGGAATGCCCTTAAGACTGAAGGAGTCCTGTGCGCCACCGGTAAACTTTTGCACAGTAGCGTCTTGCTTCAAGATGTAAATGGATCCGTCGATTGCCAAGGAAAGGCTTTTCTTGATGTCATACTTGGTGCCGTCGATGACGCTGGTTCCTTTGCTGTAAGCCGTGCCAGTGTTGGTGTATTTCCAGAGCAGTCCGGTCTTTCCGTCCAGGACATAGACGTTTCCAATGTAGGTGGCGATATCATCTCCTGGTGCAATGGTTCCGGATGCAGGGGTGATGGGGCGCAGCAGGGTGTCGGTTCCGCTTTGAACTATGCGATACACTTTGTTGTTGCGAGTGAGGACGTATCCTGTAGTGTCTGACTCACTGCTTTTAGCAATCGACACGATGGCGTCATCTTTATCAGGTAACTCGATGGTTCCCTTGGTAGAGGACGGATCTCCTTTTCCGCTGCGAAGCAGTGAGGAGGATGGGGTTGAAAGAGTGGAGAAGAAATAGGGGAGATTGGCGAACATACGCTGGCCAGTTTTTCCTAGCGAAAACGTGCCGGCAGAGGCTGCGAATCTTGTGGTGCTGGTAAGGGTGTCCCCTTCTGTTGTCAGTTTATTCCAGATATCTTCAGCCTGTCTCTTTTGGGTCTCGTTAAGGTTGGTGAGCGAGTTGACGATTTGCTGGCCATCTTGGATGTGACGGGCCGCTTCTACGTTTTGCTTTAGTTCTCGAGCCGTAACTGCTTGGTCATAAAGATTCTGGGCTTTTGTAAGCTGCTCTTCATTTTGAGAGCTTGCCGGGGTAAGGGTGTCAGGTTGACGTCGAATGTAAGCGGTAAGGCCGCTAAAGGCTAGTAGAAAAACGGCTAACCCAAGGATGGCTACCTTTTTATGTTTCGGATCCTTGAGCCATTCCCGAAACGAAGTTAATAGGCCAGTGGCTGATACTTGGATCTTGGGGGTGGAGGAAGTGTTTTCAATGGTTGGCTCTTGTGCCGAGCTAAGTGCCAATTCATCCGCAGGAATAATTGAGGCAACGGTCTCGGACGCTTCGGACAGGGCCTGCTGCTTGGCTTTGGGGAGGATGATTTCGACAACCGGAGCTTTTCCGGTCTTCTTTTTATCGGCCAGGTTTTTCCTGAGAGCGGAGGCGTTTTCGGCTCCTTTTTGCAGCATGGCGGTGGCGGCAGGGGCAACCGTTGTTTTTACTGCTAGTCCGGCTTGCTTGCTAGCTTCTAACCCAGCCGATCCCGCCTTGATCGAATGATGCTTGAAAGCCTCCAGTATGGGAGCGGCTTTTTTCTGAAACTTTTTAAAAGCGCTCTGCATCTCTTCTTCCAAGATGATTTCTTTTGGCTCGGAGCTTTCGACGCTTTAATTCTTTGGTAATCGACTGGCAAGAAGCGGCCGGGGTGTTGTTATTTATGACTCGACGAAGGGCGTCCAAAGATATTTCATTGTAGAGCTCATGATTTGAAAGAAGAATGTAATCATTCTCATGAAGTACTCCGGAAGCGAGGTTAGAAAATGTTTTCAAAGGATGTGGCTCACGTTCTTGGCCGCTCTCATCCGTAATTTGGCGGATGCGGTTATTTTGGAGCAGGTAGGCGGGACAGCGACCGGTCTGAGAAAAGTGCAGTTCGTCTCCCCCCATTACCATGATCAGTCCGTTGAAATTTCCGATCCAGTCAGTCTCCCCGCTTTCGGAAATGGCATTCAGGCGTTCGTTGATATTCTTGAGAAGGGCTTCGAAAGAGTCGCCCAGGGTCTTGTCTGGCTTCAGGCTTTCGTAACCGGCATTTAATTGTTCAAGAAGAGAGGGGAGGACTTGGGAAGAGGAGAACCAAGGCTTGGTGATTTCAAAAACATAGGCCAGAAAAACCGAAGAAGGAGATTCTTCAGATGCTGGACTTTGGATAATTCCTGAGGCCAGAAAACGGTCGGATAGCCGTTCCGGTGCAACGATGCGACAGTAATCAATCGCGAATAAAGGGTTCATATGCTCCAGTATAGCAAGAGTTGGCAAAGGCGGTAAATACGAACGTGAACTAGTGTTATTTCATATTGAAAAAAACCAGTAACTACTGTACTCTATAGACGGCTTATCCTGTCGTAGGTGGTCATCAATTCGTTTTACTATGGGATTCCAATATTTGTCCGACTCCGTGGAGTTGGCGTGAGGTTACCCACTTGGCTCTGCGGGCCGCCTACGCTCTAGTGATAAGCCTTTTTTATACTTATTTTTCTCATGAAAAAACCAGTTAAGAAGGAGTCTTCTACTCCTCTTTATCTACGGATCGTGATGGGTGTCGTATTGGTTGTCGTTGCTCTTTCAATGAGCGGCGTGTTTGCCTTGATGGCCACTAATGATTCCACGACTAATGGTACGGTTCCCGGGTTGCCTATAGCGCCTTAGGGCTCAGTGCCACGGGGTGGGGAGTGCATATCTGCGATATGCTTCCCCTCGGCTCGAAACATATTTAACTACGGGGAGATTCGTCCTGCGGACGATGATCCCCTCGTCGGCATTCCCATGGAAAAGCAAGCTTTCCCGC
>JAJFBK010000075.1 GCA_020696955.1 Patescibacteria group bacterium
GTTCCAGAAGAAAGCTTGCCTGTTCTTTCCCGCAAAGCCTGAACGGAAGAGATGTCGGCAGAGCCTAATTCCTCAGGCGTCATCTCGCAGATCCACCACATTGCCTCCACCCAAGGATATACCGATCTGAAGTCATCAATGAAGGCAAGAAGCTGGTCCCTGTCGAGCAGTCTCTCCTCTTCATATATCGGCTGAATCCTCTCCAACCTTTGGGACACCTCATGCTCCAATGTCCGTAAAAAAGTCTCGTCATTTCCAATCGCCTCTTTTAGGTGGGCCTTGATCCATTCCACGCCCTTGTCATCATAATAACTTTTGACAGTGTCATCTTCTCGGACAAATACGATATACGGCAGGTAAGGCTGTCGCTCACTGCTCCACGGCTTAGGATCCCAGGCCTCACCCTTATACCAGACCTCCAACATGGGAAGCGAAAAGTCCCGAGTGAATATTTTATTGTAAAGTGGAGTGCCTTCATTACCCGCCTTACCCAGCGTAGTAATTGGTCGGCTTTGAACAATATACAGTTTATCCCCTGACTTGGCCCATTCGATGTCACAGGGGAAGCCATAATGGTCTTCGATCTTAAGAACGAGAGTGGCCAGTTTTACTATTTCCTCATTGCTAAGTTTTTGTCTGCTGGCATTCTCCGGCAGTACAGGGATCCATTCATTACCTCCATTAGCACCCTGAACCAAAGCACGTTCTTGTGTGGAAATACCGTGAGCAATGGAACGGTCCTGTTTATCAATTGTGTAATTATCTGGAGTAATTGATCCCGAGACTATCGCTTCTCCCAAACCATAACCTGCCTCAATGAGCATTTTATGGTGTTCCTTGGTAACGGGATGAACCGAAAAAGCAATGCCAGACACTTCCGAATCGACCATCTTTTGCACTACGACGGCGAGCGATACGGACTTTTTGGCAAAGCCTTTTTCAAACCGATAGAAAAGCGCTCGAGGATTATAGAGGGAAGCCCAGCACTCTCGCACATTTTGAAGCAAGTCAGATTCTTTGGTATTAAGGAAGCTGTCCAATTCTCCGGCCCAGGATGCCTCGAGACCATCCTCCGCAGTCGCAGATGATCGAACGGCTACGTATTTACAGCCCAACCGAGAAAAAGCCTTGCTAATCGTATCTTGGAGGTCTTGGGGAATCGGCGTTTCTAGTATGAGCTTGCGGATAAAGGCAGATACATGACTAAGAGCTTCATCATCCTGATGGTCAAGATCTTTTAGCTTATCCGTTATCTCTGCTCCAATGCCTGCATGATCCAAAAAGGTTTCGAAGGCCTCTGTCAAAATGACAAAACCAGGTGGGACAGGAATGCCTGCACGAGTCATCTCTCCAAGAGATGCCCCCTTACCTCCCGCAATAGCCGTATCTCCCTTAGACAAGTCCTCAAAAAATCTGATCACGCTCATAGATAAAGAATGAGTTAAAAGTAGCCTTACTATAGCAAATATAAAATAAAAGTCCGCTGCTAAATATTGAATAGTCAACTCAACTTGACTAGTACAAAAAGAATAACCATTTACAATAAACATCATAACCAATAACCCGACCATCCATGAAACAGCTTCACCCGCTTCAGCTGCAGATTCTTAAAAAATTATTGTTCGCATCCTCCCTTCGTTACACGGAGATGAGACCAGATGCCGATGTCGAAAATAACTCTCTAGATTTCCACTTGGATAAAATGATCAAGGCTGGATACGTGCATAAAAACGATGGGGCTTATTCTCTTACGTCCACTGGAAAAGAATACGCAAACCGTATCGATGCAGAAAAAACGATCATCTAAAAACAGGGAAAGCTATCCGCCCTTGTTGCCTGTATCAGAGAGAATGACGGGGAGCGTGAATTTCTTTTTTACACACGCCTCAAGCAACCTTTTCTAGGTTGCCAGGGGTTCCTAAGTAGAAAGATACAGTACGGAGAAACCATTCTTCAAGCAGCCGAACGAGAGCTATTAGAAGAGACGGGCTTAACGGGTGTGGCAGAAAATACAGGCCTTATCCACTACCGAGTACTAGACAAAACCTCAGGAGCATTACTGGAGGACAAATACATGTTTCAATGCCGGGTCTTAAACCCTACCGGAGACCTGATTGAAGAATGTGAGGAAGGAACCTACATGTGGGGTAAAAGAGAAAGAAATAGAAGCCAAGATAACCAGGCCATTCGAGCAGATGGACGATTTTAAACGGCAGATTGAAATGATCTCAAACTTTTCAGGATCGCCAATCATCTTGGAGATCGACCATCTTAGCGACCGGTTTTAAGTATTCAGAAGTCCTTTATTTGATTGACAAAACAGGATTAATATGGTACAAATCAGCCAATCCCATCTTCAAAGGAGACACAAGGTGAGTAACTTTAATACAGTGGATATTAAGCCGGGCATGAGAATGATTCGCAGGGCCCAAAAAGTGCCCCTTTCAGACCTCAGCATCCATTACGAGCAGATTAATAATCTGAATGGAATGTGCGGCTATGTCGTGAAGATTGATGACGTAACTGATGGTAAGATTTCTCTTCGCGCAGAGGAATGCACCTATCAAGAGGGTGCGGGTGCGAAGCCTTCACCGTATGCGACCGTACCTGCGCATATCCTACGAGAAGAATATTTTCTTCTTCTCGCTTAAGAAAAAGACAGACACGATCCGTGTCTGTCTTTTCAATTGCGAGGACTAAAACAACCTTTCAAGAAGGTTAAAAGATTCCCTTTCCTTTGAACTCAGTAAAGAATTCCCTGTCAGTTCCGGCAAAATCGTTCTCCTCCAGCGTAGAAATATCAGCCCACACGGGCTCCTCAGTCTCTCTACCATCAACGTCAATGTGTGCTTCTGGCAAATCTTTCTGAAGCGGAGAGCACTCATAGACAAACAATAGGCTATGATAGGCCTCCTGAGTTCTGTCATGGTAGAAAAAGTTTTCCTTAAAAAGAAGGAATTTCCCAACGCTTACTTTAATCCCAGCCTCTTCCATCAATTCTCGCCGTAAGGCTTCTTCCATACGCTCACCAAGCTCGATGCCGCCACCCGGAAACTCGTAAACTCCGGTTGCAGATGTGCGGATAAGCAAGATTTTCCCTTCATTCTTTACCAGGCCGTACACCGAAGGACGAAATACCAGCTCTTCAGTTGGTATAAGTCGCTTTTCATTAAGCAGGGTATTGCACTCTGTCTGGGACATATGAGAATTTAGCGATATTGAGATGAGTATAGCAAAAAATACCTCTCATACTTGAAATATGATACTGTTGAGCCAATATCATCTGCCTGTAATAACCAAGTATGCAAAAGTACCCACTAAGAGTTCCAGGAATTGGCGAAACAAAGACTACGCTAGCCCAGCCCACCGCCCTGAGACTTATCCCTTGGCTTATCCTGATTGAAGCAGTAATCGGCCTCTTCACTTCTAACCTGCAGCGAGCGGCGGTCAGTCTCATTAGCTATCCCATTTCATGGCTAGAGCTAGCAGTAATCCTTTTGCCATCAATCATATCCTTGGCTATTGCTTACTTTTTGGCTTCCCGAATAAAGCATGGGGACTTGGTGTTCGTGTGGTTCCTAAGAATTACGGCCTTTCTTGCCATCATAATCTCACTCGTACAAAGCTATTTTTTCATTACCAACTTCCAACTATCCTTTCTGGAGATAAACTCCTACACTCTCTCATTTCATGCTCAGCAGATGCTCACCATTTTGGTCAACGCATACATACTTTATGTGTTGTTCAAGTATGAAAAAGAGTTGCGAGAGGGAGGCGAATCATTTAAGAAAGAACCTTCCTATAATGAAAGGAAGGAAAAGCTCGCCCACAGGGCAGGCATAGCCGCCATCATAGTGATTCCCCTACTTTACAGTATTGGTCTTTCTTTATGGATTTCGCAACGGACCACGCAGCGATTCATTGAAGAAAACAATATCCCTACATACGAGTATCCGGAGTAAACAATCTTCAGCCCTCCTTCATCTTGTAGTGACTCAGCATTTGCGCTATAGTCACTCAATCGAAGCGCCTTGGCGCGG
>JAJFBK010000076.1 GCA_020696955.1 Patescibacteria group bacterium
ATGAAAAAGTGCTTAAAAGAGTTCTCAGAAGGTCTTAGGGCTTGACAAATAAACTCATCTATGGTATAAGTGAAGGCATACGACGAATCTGACATTGGCCGCCAACAAGCCTGGATTCGTTTATTCTTTCGAGGAGGTGCCTCATGCATACTCGTACTGAAATCGACATTGGCCGCAAGGCTTTTGTTAAGATCATTTAAGCTTCCGGCGCCAACATCGCAGAGTTCGAGTCATTCCGAAAAGCCTCTCTTCAATAACCTGGAGAGAGGCTTTTTACTTTAGCTGCCTCTGCGTTCAGGCATGAAGCAGACAGAGCCCATTTCTTCAGGTTTAAAATACCTTTCAAGTATGCTCATTCTCCAGGCCGGATCAGCCATGGCAGAGATGCCATTCTTATAATCGGCTTCGGTCTTGATGGTGCCATGAGTCAGGATGTCGGCACTGGCGGAGCTGACGATGCTTCCGGCTGTCTGATAGTTATAAACTTGGATTCCCAGTTGTCGGATTATTTCATTTTCTACCAGGGTCTGGTCTTCAAAGGCCTTGCGAATCCTTTCGTGCAGGCATTCTCGTATAAACTCCACTTGCTCAAGCTTGTTAACCGGGAAGCTGAGGCCGGCAACTAAGCTGTGCTCTCGTAGCATACAGGTAGCGTCGAGGCCATAGGTCCAGCCTCGCTCCTCACGAAACTCGTGATAAAGCGGTCCTTGAGTAGTGTTAATAAGAAGATTGATCATGAAGCAGACAGCCCTGTATTCATTGTATTCGAGGCGGGGGTGAATCCAGGCCACTTCGAGGCGGGGCTGGGCGACGGTATCAAAATAGGCGGTGTGATACTCCTTGCGACCCCATGTGGTAGGGATGATATTGTGCTCAAAGCTGGTCGGAGTGGTTGGCAAGGCGGCCAGCTGTTCCTTGAAGTATGAAAAATCATCGTTTCCCACCGCCAAAGCCACAAGTTCATCGCTGGTAGTGATCCGAGAATGCATGTCGGACAGGCGGTCGACAGTCATATTTTCCAGGTCACTATCGGTTCCAAAAATCTGATTCAAAGGACAATAGACGTCGTTGATAAACTCTTTATAAAAGTACTGGCTGGCCTTGTTCTTGCCGGGGTAAAACTTGTTCTGGTCGCGTTCGTTCATGACGACGCTGCGCTCTACCTGGAGATCTTCTTCGGCAAAAAGAGGATGAAACACTCTGTCGATAAGGGCGTCGATACCGAAGTTTTGTTCTCCCGAAGGGGTATCGATCCAGTGAGTGGTGGCTTTCGGGTGGGTGGCGCCGTTGCTGTTTCCAGCTTTGAGACCAAGAGCACGGTCAAGCTGGTAGGGGCCAGGAAAGGAGTGGGAACGAATGAGTTGGGTATGTTCAAGAAAGTGAGGAGAGCCGGGGAGGAAGCCGTTTTCAGCGATGGCATGGCCACTGCCGACCGGTAGCTGTACTTCCATGCAGGAAATGGGAAAGGCGTCTTGGTATGTGTAAACCGTAATGCCGTTTGGAAGCACGGTTTTGTCGAATTGTTGGTGATCGCGCATGGTGGCTGGCTAATCTTACGCTAATCTGGTATAGTAACCCTACATTTTCATTCACTCTCCAATGACCTCTTCATCATCTTCAGCCCTGCCTAACGTGACCCTGGTTGGTCGTCCAAACGTTGGCAAATCAACTCTTTTCAATCGACTGGTTGGCAAACGCCAAGCCATCGTTGCTGAAATTGCCGGAACCACTCGTGACCGCCTCGAGCAAGTCATCGAATGGAACGGAAAATGGTTCTGCTTAACTGATATGGCAGGTTTGGAAGTCGCTCTTGATCAGAATACAGAACTGGCTAGGGGCACGCAAGCACAGGTGCAGAAAGCCATGTCGCAAGCTGATCTGTTGATTTGGATCGTTGACGGAAGCGTAGGCGTAACCGGACAAGACCAAAAGATAGCCGAATTGCTTCGAAAATCCGGAAAACCAGTAATGGTTGCCGTTAACAAGTGTGACCACCCAAATCATGATGATCGGCAGTTAGAGTTCTCCCGGTATCCCTTTGATGGAATCGTTACTTTGTCAGCCATGAATGGCCGTGGAGTCAATGATCTTTTGGACCAGAGCATTACCTTTCTTCCAGAAGTTGGGCAGCCAGAGCTCCATGACCAAGATGAGTTGCGTCTTAGTATCGTCGGTCGTCCAAATGTCGGAAAATCCACTTTATTGAATGCTTTGGCAGACGAAGAGCGTTCAGTTGTAAGTGATGTACCTGGTACCACTCGAGATATGGTCGATACGGTCATTCCGGCCGAGCAGCTTTTTGGCCCGACCTTCACGAAATGGAAGACGGTTCGGGTTATCGATACGGCCGGTATTCGCCGACGAGGAAAAGTTGGCCAGGGCATCGAATACTGGAGTGTTGCCCGTACCATTAGCGCCGTAAAAGAATCCGAAGTCTGTCTGTTCCTTATCGATGCCATGGAAGGTATGGTTCACCAGGACCTTCAGATTGCCCAGCAAATCGTAGATGCCGGACGGGCAGTCATCCTCATTGTCAACAAATGGGACAAAGTCCTGGATATGAAAAAGATCTTCGCTGGTACAGAAGAAGATGACAAGGCCCAAGAAATCTTTCTGACTCACCTTCGAGTCAACGCTCCTTTCCTGCATTGGATTCAGGTTCTTTTTGTGTCAGCTACCGAAAACCTTAACCTTCATGTGATCGGACGGCTTACCGTCAATGCCTATAACGGCTGGAATCTCCAGGTTACCGATGAGCAGTTAGATGAGTTGGCCACGGCCCTTCGTCAGTATCCTCGGCTCAAGAACCTGCAGAAAATCGTTATGACCCACAATCGTCCACCGGTATTCCATCTTCACGTCGAAGGCAAAGACCTGCCTCACTTCTCAACGGTGCGGTATGTAGAGAATGCGCTTCGTGAAAACTTTGCCATCGGGCCTGTTCCTATCAAGATTTGGTCAGTGCCTTCCATGGACAGAGATTACATACCGGACTTCAGAAAAAAATAGAGGGAAACAAAAAACTGCGGTAGCCGCAGTTTTTTGTTTCTGATTGAGTGGGTCCTATTGATTGGAGTACTCGGCGTGAGGCGCTAGCCCGAATCGGTCAAAAGGATAAGCGAGAACCAATACGCGGCCAATCAGGTCTTTCTTTGGAAGTTCACCCCATTCGCGAGAGTCACTTGAGCCCATGCGGTTGTCGCCGACTACGAAATAACTGTCAGCCGGTACCTCATACGTAGCTTCGGTAGTGTTTCCAGAAGGAAGGGTGGTGTTTCCCGTTGAAACATAGGGCTCCGAAAGGACAAAGCCTTCAGGGTGCTGGGTGTTAAAAACGGTAATAGTAGAATTCTTGATCTGGACTCGCTCTCCTGGAAGAGCAATCACTCTTTTGACATAATTAAAGGCCTCATCTTTTGGAAACCGGAATACTACGATATCACCACGCTCAACGTCTTTTATTTTATACGTGATTTTATCAACGAGCAGGTAGTCCCTGTCATGAAACTGTGGGTACATGGAAAGACCCTCAACGATAAAGGGTTGGAGTACGAAAGTGCGTACCGTATAGGCGAGGACAACTACGATGAATACCGTCTTCAGAAGCTCGGCCGTAAAGCGCCAAAAATCGTTTGCCTCGGTGTTTTTAACAGGTTGTATGGTTGGGGTTGGTTCTTCCATGAGCTATACTATGAATCTACAGCTCATCATACAAGTTATTCCTGCAAAAAGATATATGATTTCCTGGCTAGAACCTTACCCGATTCTCTTCTCAAATTCATGGCTGGTGATCACTACCCACGGCTTCTTTTTTGCGCTGGGAGCTGAGCTTGGCTTAATGGTAGCTTCCTTGTTGCTGCGACGTCGGGGGATCGATACTACTTTGTTGCTCAGGCGGGTGTTCACGGTATTTCTGGCTGGTCTCATAGCCGCCCGAATCGGCTTTTTCTTGACCTACCCCTCAACTTTTGAATCGGTTCTGCAGGTGCTTTCGATCTGGCAAGGCGGCCTCATTTCGTATTGGG
>JAJFBK010000006.1 GCA_020696955.1 Patescibacteria group bacterium
CAAAATCTTCTGAAGTGTCATTTTGAAGAAGTTCACAGGGAAGATCTTCCCAAAGTTCTTGGTGGCTGTCGGTTTTTGTGGCGACCACGTTGAGTCCAGATGCCAAGTACTCCAAGGTCTTGAGAGGTGGCTGGGGATTAAACCAGGGAGTTATGGGGACATAGGCAAGGCCACAATCAGCTTCAGCAAGGAGGCTTGGAACCTGCTCAAAGGGGACGCTGCCGGTAAAGGTTATGACATCAGTCAGCCTCTTGGTTTCTGCCATTTCTTGCAAGACAATGCGCTGGTCGCCTTCTCCAATGAGGGTTAGACGGGCCTCAGGGTATTTCTTGTGTGTGATCTCAAAAGACTCAAGCATGATATTCAAATTCCTGTTGCTGCTCAGTGAGCCAAGATACACGAATCTGAAAGGCTTGGAATCTGAAGACGACTTATGCTTTTTGTACCTGTCAGTATCGACGCCCAAAGGAATGACTGCATGGCGAATTTTTTTAGTTCCAAAAAGAACGGTAAAGAGGGAGGCTGAAAGGGTTATGATACCATCGGCGAAAAGAGGGGCCTTTCGAGCCATGCCGTTTATGAGCCGAGAATCAAAGCCAATGCCAATGCCTCCGGTACGAATGTCATAAACAATGCGAGGCCGCTTGGGCAGGAACTTAAGCAGCCATCCTAAGGCAAAGGTAGCGGGGGCAGGATTGAAAAGATGAATTACATCGACAGGATTTTTCTTGGTGATCTGTCTGACCCGACGAAGTGCCATTACTGCGAATCGGCTTGAGTTGATCGGGCCGGCGTTGGTTGAAATTCCTAGCTCATGAACCGTGAGGTTGGGGATAGCCTCCTCAGTGGCTTTTTGGCAGACAATTACGTGGACGTCATTCCCCAAAACGGCCAGGGCTTTGGCATACTCATAAATGTCCACCCGTCCGGCTTCTGGGAAAAGGGTAAGTTGTGACAATATGATCCGCATATTAGTATCCTCGGCTACTGCGCATTTTTTGGAGAGCAAGCGATTCCAAACCGAAAAACCATTTGCTAGGCATAAAGGCCATCAGGAGGTAGGCGTAAAAGAGGGGGAAGCCCGGGTTTTTCTTAAGTGCTGAGAATACCAACTTGGTCGCTTTGGTTCTTTGGCCTCTTTTCAAATATCCTCGGGCCACCTGAATGTCCAGTTGGGCCAGCTTGTGGATTCTGAAGGCTTTGTCATTTTCGGGCAGGATGGCAGCGGTTTTCTTCCTAGATTTCTGGTAATAAGCTTCCCAGGCTCCATCGGCTAGCTTCTCAGCTGCCTGGCGCTGTTTTTTAGCGTTGGATTGACTCATGCCGGTCGGAGTAAGCCGCCACCTGTATAAAATTTCTGGAATATTGGCCACTTCCCCCAAGGCCGCCATCCGTAGCCAGAGGTCGTAGTCTTCTACTAAATAGGCTTCAGGCCTGTAGCGTCCAGCCGCTAGCGCCGCTTCTTTTCTGAACATAACTGAGCCATGAAAAAACGCATTGCCCACCGTCATGGCCAACCGAATGGTCTGATCATCAGTATAAGCCCTGTCATTGCCGACGATTTTGCCCTCGGGACTCATGAATTCGGCTTCAGTGCCGACCAGTACGGTTTCAGGAGAACCTTCCAAAAAAGCCACTTGTTTTTCTAGGCGGTCAGGAAAACTATAATCATCCTGGTCCATTCTGGCTATGTAGCTTCCTGAAGCAATCTCCAGGCCTCTGTTCAGAGTATCGATGAGATGGAGATTCTTTTCATTGGTTACTGCCTTGATTCGAGGGTCAGAGAAAGACTGTATGGTTTCGAGGCTGTGATCAGTCGAGGCGTCGTTTACGATTAGGAGTTCAAAATTGCCAT
Source organism: Patescibacteria group bacterium (assembly GCA_020696955.1). The sequence goes on from JAJFBK010000006.1 coordinate 1,856, forward strand.
AGCTTTGATCAAGTATGCTTTGGATGGCTTCTTTAAGATAAGGCTCTCCGTTATAAACCGGGAGCAAAACGGTGACGAGTGGCTGCTTCATGAAAGGCCGTATTCCTGTAAGAACCACTGCCAGGTTTTTTCCAGTCCTTCATCAAAAGAAATGCTGGGTTTCCATCCCGTATCGTTTGAAAGGCGGGTAGAGTCGAGAACATTAAAGGGAACGTCAAAGCTTCGGGCCGGTTCGATCGTTACCATGGGCTCTTTTCCTACCGAGATGGCCAATGTTTCTAGTTTTCGGAGGATATCCAAATTGTTTGTCCCGACTCCGCTTCCTAAATTATAGACTGAGCTGACAGTTCCTTTTTCTAAGGCAGACCAGAGGCCTTCGGCAATATCACTGATATAGGTATAATCCCTTACCGTGCCGTTCTCACCGTAAAGGGTCATAGGCTTCTTTTCCAAGATCGATCCGATGGCCGTAGCAATGAATCCTTGTCCGGTAAACGGCTTTTGGCCGGCTCCATAAGCGTTTCCTGGGCGCACAATTACTACTGGCAAGCCATGCAGCTCATGATACATGAGGCAGTATTTTTCAATTGCCAACTTGGTGATGCCATAAGGAGAAATGGGATTGGTAGGATGATCTTCAGTAACGGCTACGTTTTTGGTCTTGCCGTAACAGGCACCTCCAGTGGAAACTATGACGATTTTTTGCAAATCAAAGCTGCTGGTAGTCTTGAGAAATTCCAGTACCCTTGGGAGATTGCTGGTAACGTCGGCCAGAGGGTCGTCGAAGCTGGTGCGAGGAACCGAAGAATAGGCGAGCAGTACGATCTCATCGACATCGGCTAATTGACTGAGGATATCCTTGTCCCCGTAATCTCCTTTGATGTGGCTTATTCTTGGGTCAGGATTGATAGGGTCACTGGTACTGATAATAACCACCTCACGGCCTTTTTCCAGCAAGAGAGCACTCAAAGCCTGTCCAATAAAACCACCTCCGCCGATGATACAGGTCTTTGTTTTTGGGGCGCTCATAGTCGTATCCATGAAGAAGGGATAAGATCTTTGGTGTCATTTTCATCAGTAGCGAACCATCGCTCAGGAGCAATCACGATCTTTTCAGGATTAGCCGCAAGCCAGGCTCCCCACCAGCTGAAGGTACTGTTAGCAAGGATGAAATGCTTACAATTGCTCATGAGGCGTAGATCCTCTTGGGCAGCGGCACCATTGTGGATTACATAGGTTGCCGGGTGGTCAACCTTAAGATTTTCCTTAGTCCATTCTGGGTCATCGGAAAAAATGTAAAAGTGAGGATTTGAAACCTTGCCGGCCACAAAATTTACCGCCTTCTGGTAGTAGTCCAATGAGGAAGTGCCATGGTAGCTGTTGGTAGACTTACTGGAAACGTAATCTCCCCGCCGTACATGAAGGGAAACCGCCTGAGCCTCCGTGATGTCTTTGAGGAGGGTGGCATTTAAGTCCTCGGCCACAGTCTTGAGGACGAACTCTTCTTTTATGATGTCGGCTATTTCAAGAAAGTATTTTTCACTTTGAAAATATCCTTCCAGGTAAGTGTCAGGACCGGCTTGGAGAATTTCAGGATCAAAGGTAAAGGTTTTTTCTTTCAGGTAAGTCTTAAGATTTCCGGTACCTAAAATGCTTTTGAGTCCACCACCTTTCAGCTTTTTGACCTCTTCCTTAGTGGCCATATCTGCTGATATGTTGTAGCGCTCTAGGTCGTAGGTTCGGTTCGGTGACTTCTTGTACCACTCAATATCCAGCTTAAGGTCGGTCTTATGCCGTGCGGCCAGAGCCCTGGCCACGCTGTACTGGAAGAGCTGGTTTCCTAGTCCGCCTTGTAATTTGATGATAATCATTTGAAAAACTGTTGGTACTGCTTTTTATTCTCCTGTATATAGTGTGGCAAATCTTTTTCATCTGTCCAGAACCTGAACCTGCGGCCAACGAAATCCTTGTTGTCTCGCATCTTTTCCTCGATCTGCGATTTTATCTCTTCGTTATTGAATTCCTGATGTCCGTATGACTCAAGCTTCTTCCGGATTCGGTCGGCTCCTCCCTGGTTGGTGAAATGCCAGCCTCCGTTTTTGAGGTAGGTGTACCTTGTTTTGCTGACTGTGCGAAGATGGTTCAGGCAGTTTTCCCGAATGTTCTTGTATTTTGTAACCAGGGTTCCGGCCCAAGGCTCACTAGACCGGTTGTTCAGGTAATAGGCATAGACAAGCTGGCGTAGCTTGAAGATATCATTTTTGGTGTAGTCTATCAGCGTTTCAGGATTCCAGATTTCATCAACATCAGAGATGAAACAGATATCATTGTCGGCCAGGTCGGCCAGGGGTTTCTTTATAGACTCCTTTTGATAAAACTCCTTCAGCCAATGAAGCTGACCCTTGGGAACGTTATCGCTGGTCAGGGCATTCTCAATGATTTTCCGATCAAGATCGCTTATCTTTTTATCTTCCAGTCGCTTGCGCAAGTCTTCTTCACTGGTTGGCACATCGTCGATAACGTAATGGATTATCTTGTCAGCATACTTTTTATACCTCGCCTTGTTTTCTTGAAAGTGAAGCGGCTTAGGATTGCCAGAAAAGGTCTCGTTTGACTCGATGATCACGAAGTGGTCGACGTGGGGAGCCAGAATTTCAAGTCGGATGTCCAGCAGTTCTAACTCATTGAAAAAGGTAAAGACATCGTAAATCTTGATGGTTTTACGGTACTCGGCCAGTTCTTCCCTGGATTTTCCGTTTCTTTTAAATATTTTCATTTGAAAAGGTTTTTTATTTTGTTTTTTACTCCTTTGGCAGTGGCAGGCTTTGCCACGAAGTCCTTAGGAAGCGGCTTCAGCATGGTTTCAGCGATCTCAAAATTGCTACTCCACAGAGTGTAGAAGGCCCTCTCAATGATGTGAGATTCACCTGGAATGGCCGTCTCGCAGTGAGAGACAAAGGTCTGCAGGTTTTGATAGAAAACTTTGGGGAGTTTTAAAATATTAGCTCGTGGAACCACATAGTTGGCTCCGGGCGCAAAGCGAATGTAGCGTGGAGTTACGGGATCCTTGTAGCAAAATCGAAGGAAATCGTTGTAATCATGGAAATATTTGGTCGGGTGGTACTCCAGGAACCAGCTATTGTTTATTTCGCAAAAGCCTCCGTCAGAGGAGAAAAAAGAGGTTGGCCATGACTCCTGCCATTTGCGACGATCTTCGATAGGCGTAAAAAAAGCACTGTTCACTACTTTATCGAAATGGTCCTGAAAAACGTGGCGGGGGAAGACATTGCCAGTGGCGAAAATGGTGACCTCAGGCAAATCATCATAATGATCAATGATGAAGGTGCAGTAATCCCGAATGTTATGTCCTAGGTGTGGACTTTTAATTACCTTCTTAAGATCAAGATTTTTTGGATAGTTTTCCGTAGGACTCTGGTCATACACCAAGTAGTTGTCAGTGTAGTTGGCAACCCATTCGATCTCGTTGTTGTAGTTCGAAAGAACTAAGAAGTTTTTTGTAATTTTCATGTCACCATTTTCTTAACTTTTCCAGCTGCGTAACGTAGGAGGGAGAGTTGCTTCTTGGCAAAGACTTTGATCCGACTGTTAGGCACGAAGGTGTACAGATTCTCGGTGGGGGCCTCCGGATAATAGTCTGGATGATCCTTAACATATTTGTCATGTTCCTTTTTGCAGCTCTCATAGTCAAAGAACTTTCCATTCCGGTCCAAATACATCCAGCCTTTGATCATATTGTAGCTGCAGCCCCAAAAGCCATCAGAAGTATTGTGCTGGGCCCAGTATTTTGGAGCAATGCAGAGTTTCAGTCCTTGGTTTAGCCAAGCCGGAAAACAGGCGAAGCTTGAGTTTGAAAGGATCAGATACTTGGCATTTTTAATGACGACGTAATCCTTAGAAATGCTAAAGTGATTCACTTCGAAATCCGGAAAGAATTTCTTGGCAGTCACTACGTCATCGGTAATTACCACGAATCGAAAGTTCTTGTTGATACTTCGCATATGGGCGACGGCGTAATCCCAGTAGCTCTGAGGGAGGAACACATGAGGGACCTCGACATATTCTCCACCACGGAAGTTTATGACGCAGATGTCATCGCTTGAGTAGTCAAAGCACTCATACTCTTTCTTGACTTCGAGCCATTTTCTAACCTCGTCCTTTCGATGGGCAATATAGCGTTCATCCTGCATGATACCGTCAATTTTGGTATTGTCGGGGATATTTACCAGATTAGGATCGTAGGTCCGAATGTCCACGCCGTTTACAGGATGATTGATTCTTCGCTCTACATAATAATGCTGGATGCCCTCTGGCAACGTATAAGGCGGCCCGCCTTCGGGGCCGCTTCCGCTAATGACAGGCTTGCCAAAATCTAGGCTTAGAAAATCATTGCACTTAAACTTCTCCGGTGACTTGATTCCGAAGCCGTATCCCTTATCAGTGGCAATGACCCTGGTAGCCACATAGCACCAGAGCTGGTTTCCCAGTCCTTGTCCGTTGTATATCTCTGTTACGACCATAGTCTTTTGCGAACTATTCTCATTACGTCGCCCAGGTAGGCCCAGGTAGATATGGCTTTTTTGTTATTGTGAAATCCAAAAGGTTTGGCATATGAATCCTCACAATCTTTCTCTCGGCTGAACCTCGAGGCGACTTCTACCGGCGGGAAAGAAATACCGTAATCTTCTAGTTTTTTCCTATAGTACACGCAAATCACCCCATCTTCATTATAAAAGCCGGTACCGTTATCGGTAAAAGGAAGTTTGAGTTCATTCAGGGCATCGAGCATCTTTTTGCTGCGAAGTGAAAAGCCTCCGTTGCCAATCCTGACGTTTACTCCCTCGTTAGTGAAATGAACATCCTTAGGCCAGGGAGCCCCCAGATAGTCATAATCCAAGAAGCTGTCACTCCACTTATGGGGCCGAAGTACGTAGGCATCGTTGTGAACGATAAGGGCAAAGTCGCTTTCAATATAATCGGTAAGACTGTAAAGCATGAACTTGCTGTAGTCGTCAGTGTTCTTGGGGTCTTGGTTTTGAAGCTCAGTTGGCTTGCACTTTTTAAAGGTGATCCGAGGGTCAAGGTTCTCTGGCTTGTAATGAGCGACAAGTACGGCCTCGTTGAAGTCGATTCCTTTCATTGAGATTTCAAGGGCTTTGACTGCGCCAGTAGGGTTTATGCCTGAAACTGCTACGAGACTTACTCTTTTGAGCTGTAGTTTTTCTGAACTCTTTGATGAATGTTTCTTTTTCATGTAGTCGTATTCACGTTTTCTGAGAGCGGTAGTAGCTTCGGTATTGGTGATCTGATGGTCTCCGGTTCGGATGACAGTGGTTAGCTCATTCAGGATCTTTGGACTGCCAAAGAGGTCATAGTAACGCTTGTAGTAATCACAGTCGACAAGCCAGGTCAGATTAAGATCAAAAAGAAGCGGTTTTTCGTTTCGGATTGTAAGAACCGAAGGCGAGCCAATGGTGTTTTTTCCAAGATATACTTTGGAGTTGTATTTGGGATAATGCGGCCTGGTAAATGTGGTTCCGTCACTCGTATGCTCGCAACCACTTACCTGCCACCAGTCTTTTTCGAGATCAAAGTTTTGAACGATTACTTCGAGAGCTTTGTCGTTTCGAAGAAAGTCGTCCTGGAAAAGGATTTTTAGCAGTTTCCCCTTAGCATGCCGAATGACATTATTGGTGTTGGATGACATGCCGATACGGGGATCGGTATTCTTGTGATAATGAATGTCCAACTTGTCCTTGTAGTCTGCGACCAGGTCCTTAATAAGGCTATCCTTGGAATAGTCGGAAATAACCACCTCAAAATCCTTGAACGTCTGAGCGACCAGGATGTCTAGGCTTTGTTTCAAAAAGAGATGGCCCTTTCCGCCCATTTCATAGGTAGGGATGCCGACAGTTAGGAGGGGAGTCTTACTCATGAAAAGTCCTTTTAATGCCTTCTTCGATGGAAACCCGAGGGCTCCATCCTGGTATTGTCTCTCCTTTGTTCCACGTTTCCATAACTTCTCGAGGACGATACTCTTTTTCGCCCCATTGTATGGGAAGAGTAGTGCCAGTGACTTCTTCGAAAGTAGCGGCCAGACTTTTCAGGCTCTCAGGCGCACCGGAACTGATGGCAAAGGCTCGCCCTCGAAGCTCTGGTCCCTTGTCACTTGAAAGCAATGAGATCATCTGAACATAGCCATCAATAACGTTATCGATGAAGCTTATGTCGATAAGCTGTTCGCCTGGAGACATGCCGAGGGGGTCCTGGCTTTTGCTGGTCTTGAGCCAGAGATTGAACACTTTTGCTCTCGTATCGCCAGGCCCAAACGTATCGCTGAGCTGGATGGTAACGAAGTTGACGGGAGAAGTCTGAAGATAGTACTGGGCAATATCTTCAAAAGCCTGCTTGGTAGCGGCGTATAGGTTGACCGGAGAATAGGCTTCATTCTGATAGTGCTGCCAGAACGTTCCAGTATTGATAAACCATGGGGTCTTGGCGGTAACTGCGGATTCCAGCAAGGTAGTGGGGAAAAGAACGTTCGAGTCTACGAGGTTTTTGATGTCATCACTTTTATGGGCCGCCAGAAAGAGGGATGCAAGATGGATAATGCCATCAAATTGTTCCTGCTCAAGAAAAGCCGTCAGCGCATGTATGTCATCATTAAAAACATATGGCCTAATGTTTCCTGTGGTGAGGGTGCTGGTATCGGTGGAAGGGCGGACGATGGCAAATACTTCGTTACCTTCTTTAGCAAGCCGTTCAGTAAGGTGCTTGCCGATAAAGCCGGTGGCGCCGCTGATCAAAAGTTTCATTGGAATGGGGTTTGGAATTCTTCAAAATGAGGAAAGCTCAGGTCCCGCTCGGACATTATCGGCTTGGAAATGTCCCATTGCAGGCCAAAGGAGTGAGCGTGGATTCCCTTGTCATGTTCAGGCGAGTGCATGGTGGTCTGCAAGTAGGTGACAGCCGTTCCATCTTCTAGTGAGAGAAAACCATGGGCAAAGCCGGAGGGGATATAAATTGCCTTATGGTTTTCAGCTGAGAGCTCAAAGGTAAGATGCTTTCCGTAGGTCGGAGAGTTCTTGCGGATATCTAGCACTACATCCAAGATGGAGCCCCTTGTTACGTAAACCAGTTTGGCATGATCCTGTGGAGGTGACTGAAAGTGCATGCCTCGGATCACGTTTTTTTTCGAGGTAGAGTAGTAACTTTCTTGGAAGTCGGTGCCGAGACTTTCTTTTTCGAAAGCTTCTTTGTGGAATGTTTTGGTGAAAGTGCCTCTTTCGTCTATAAAATGAGGGGGTTCGATGACCCTGATTCCTTCAAGGTCGGTGCGGTGGATATTCATAGGGTCGCCCATTCAACGGACAGCTTTTGGGCATCGTTCACGTAATCAGCTAAATCTTTCTCGCTCTGAACCGTGTTTGAACCGTAGTATTCTTTGTACCAACCAACCGTCTTTTCAAAGGTCTTGTGGCTGTCCCAGACACTGCTCCACTTGAGTTTGGTTCTGGCCTTTGAAGAGTTAAGGGTAAGAAGTCCTGCCTCATGGACATTGTGCGGGCTCTCTTGAATGTCATAGGAAATGTCTTCCCAGTGCGGCTTAGTCTGAGAGATTACTTCATTTACGGTAAGAGAAGAATCATCATTGGGGCCGAAATTCCAGTTCTCGGCAAACTCTGGCTTGCCTTCGAGCAGCTTCCAACCAACGTGAAGATAGCCGCTCAAGGGCTCCAGCACATGCTGCCATGGTCGGACTGCTTTGGGACTGCGAATGATGACGGTTTCTTTCTTGGCAGTGGCCTTCATGATGTCTGGAATCAAACGATCTTTGGCCCAGTCGCCTCCGCCGATGACATTGCCGGCCCTGACGTCAGCCAACAGGGTGCTATGGTTTTTTCCGTACTGGTTCGTGTTGAAGAAAGAGTTTCGGTAGGAATTTGCTACGAGTTCAGCGCAGCCTTTTGAGGCGCTGTAAGGATCGTATCCACCCATGGCATCTTCTTCCACGTAACCTCTGAGGTGCTCATTGTTCTGATAGCACTTGTCACTGGTGATGTTTACGATGGCTTTGACGCTTCCAGCCTTCCGGCAGCTTTCCAGGACATTGACCGTACCCATTACGTTTGTCTCGAAAGTCTCAACCGGCGTGGTGTAAGAATCTCGGACCAAGGCTTGGGCAGCCATATGAAAGACAATGTCCGGCTGAAAAGACGTTATAGTTTCTTGAAGCTTTTGCTTGTCGAGGATGCTGCCCGTAACTGAAGTAACATTAAGACCTAAAAGTTCGTAATGATTTGGATCGGACGGAAGGCTTAGGGAATATCCCATGACCTCGGCACCCATTTTTGAAAGCCAAAGGGCCAGCCACGAGCCTTTGAATCCGGTGTGGCCGGTGATCAGTACCTTTTTCCCTTTGTAGATGCCGCCAAATAAGGTTTCCATTTATTTCCAGGTTTTCCAGAAGGCCTTGTCTTGCTCCCAGATTTTGTTCAAGTGATTGAGGTCACGCTCGGTGTCTACGCACTCCCAGTTCGAGAGATGTTTGTAGACCATTACTTCTCCGAGAGGTACCAGCTTTTCAAAGGTGTCATACTCAAGGTCGCAGGTTTCGTCTTCAGTCAGGTAATTGAAGAGCCGTTTGTCGAATACCATGAAGCCACCATTGATCAGTCCGACCGTGGTCTGCGGCTTTTCTTTAAAGGATACGAGAGATCCTTTTTCTTCCATGATTTCTCCAAACCGAGCAGGGGGTCGCACGCCGCTAATAGTGAGGATCTTGCCGTGTGACTTGTGGAACTCTATAAGCTTGTCGATATCGATATCGGCCACGCCGTCACCGTAAGTAGCCATGTTGATGTCGTCATCGAGATACTTCTCCACACGCTTCAAGCGAGCTCCCTTAAGGGTATTGAGGCCGGTATCGACGAGGGAAATATTCCAGTCCTTTTCGTCATGGGAAGCCAGGATCTCCACGTCTTTGGTGCCTAGGTGCATCTTAAAGTCGTTGGCAGTAATGTTGTAGTTGTGAAAATACTGCTTGATGACTTCCTGCTTGTATCCCAAGCTCAAGATAAAGTCCTTGTGCCCGAAGTGGGAGTAGGTCTTCATGATGTGCCAGATGATTGGCTTGTCACCGATGCGGACCATCGGCTTAGGGATCTGTTCTGTAATATTACCTAATCGTGTGCCGAAACCACCGGCCAAAATAATTACTTTCATGGAAGAGTTCTTAGAGAAATTATTCGAATTTTGAGAGGAACTCGGCAAACTTCTCTTTCATGTATTCGATTTGTTCTGGTTCAAGACCGTGGTGAGATCCTACTACGAACCCATTACGCATAATGTTCTCGGCATTCGGGTACTCTTCCTGGGCCAAACGGTGCTCAATGGCGGTGAAGCCCGGCTGCTTAAGAATGTTTCCGGTGAAGATTGGACGAGTCTGAATGTTTTCGTCTTCGAGGAAGGTTACCATTTCCAGACGAGTAAACGGAGCTCCTTCTTTGATGATAAGAGGGAAGGCAAGCCATACGGTTTCTGTCTCAGGAGTCTGACGTGGAAGCGTGAAGTACTGTGGATAGGTCTTGCCAAAGTGCTCAAGCAGGTTGGCAAAGTTGGTGCGGCGAGCTTGCTCGTTCTTTGGGAATTTCTGGAGCTGAACAAGGGCAAAAGCCGAAGAGATTTCGAGTGGCAGGAAGTTGTATCCAATTTCGCTGAAGATGAACTTGTTGTCGTAAGGAATGCCAAAGAGCTCTGTCTTGAAGCGGTTGGCGATCAGTTCGGAACTGTCTTTGTCAAAGAGTGATGACTGACGTCCCCAGCCACGCATGACCAGCAGGCGCTCGTACCATTTGTCATCATTTACGCAGATCATTCCACCGCCACCTGCACCGTTGATGATGTGGGAGCCGTAGAAGCTAGTAGTGGTGATGTGGGAATAAGTTCCGCTTGGCTTACCCTTGAAGGTGCCACCAAGAGTGTCGCAGGAATCTTCAATGAAGAAGATGTTGTGCTTGTCAGCCAACTCACGGAGCTTTTCCATGTTAGGAATGTTTCCCATCAAGGAAGGGATCATCAAGGCGCCAGTCTTTTCAGTGATGGCTGCTTCTACTTGCTCAAGATTGACGATGTAGGTGTCAGGATCGACGTCAACGAATACCGGAATAAATCCTTTTTGAACGAAAGGGGCGACAGTAGTTGAGAAAGTAAGGATTGGGGTGATAACCTCGGTTCCTCGAGGAAGGCCAAGGAGCTCAAATGCCAAGAGGTTGGCTGATGATCCGGAGTTGACCATTACGCCGTACTTTTTTCCAAGAATGGCAGCGATCTTGGCCTCGAATTCTTCGGTCTTAGGGCCAAGAGCAGTGTTACCCTTGAGAACTTCTACTACGGCGTCAATTTCTTCTTGTCCATGAACGGAGAAACCATAAGGCACTCTCATCTTTGTTTGTTTTTGATTTTCCATAAAATCCTTTAACACTTTTCGGTTGGTTGATAAGAACGTGCCCCAATACCATTTTATGGTAGCATATCATTCGTAAAAAAACATGTCCTAGATGGTTTGGTTTATTGTTTACTGCATTGACTTTCAAGCAATTTTTTGCTATATTTTCTCATTGCCGTTCTGCGGTTTGTTCCTTTTATTTGGAGGTTGCAATAATGCCCCAAGAGCAATGGACTCCCAGCATCCAAGAGATGTTATCTGTAATGCGCCACCTAAAGGAAGAGATTCCTCCTATTCTATGTGATGCACTCTTCGTTCATGGGTCGGTAGTTGCTGATTGGGATCTGAATCACGGCCTAATCAGTAGTGCTGCCAGGAATTATCATTTAGGTTTTTCCGAGAAGATTGTCCTCAATGGGCTGACTTCCTGGCAATCAAGAGAACTGGGAGTTGCATACCGTGGTTATGAAGAATGGCAGCTGGTCCTTTTGGAACAAGGGGTTAGGAAGGACGATGTGGTTCTTCTGGATCCTTCGTTCAATACGGGAGAGGAATCCCGTCATCTTCTTGCTATGGCTATACGGAAGGGATGGTCAAAAGTGATTATCTCAACCCAAGAGTTTCATCAGCCCCGATGTTTCTTGCAGATCATTGCAGAGATGGAAAGAGAGAGTCGCTTCATCTCGGTCTTTAATGCCCCGGCACCCCGCGTAGAATGGGAGCGTTACATGGTTAAGCCCGTTATGGGCGGTGTGCAAGAAGAGGGTACAATGGCCTATCATGTGGTAAAGGAGCTTGAGAGAATTCAAAGGTACGCCCAACCCAGTGAAGGTGAGTCTTTTATTCGGCATGCGACTTTCCCTGAAATGGAAGCATATCTAAAAAGGAGAGACGGATAGCAATCAAAACACCGCAGCAAACGCTGCGGTGTCTTTTTTTGCTTGCAAAGCTTTTTACTGCTTGAAGCTGTATCGGATAAGGTTGTCGGACAAGCTTTGGTCAGGAGCCAATTTGAAATCGTATTTCTGCATGTTGGTTTCCACTTCAAACTCGAGAGCTCGTTTCACAAGATCAACGCTGGTTCCCCGTACTAAGAAGTCCACGTCGGCGAAGTAAGTTCCTTCCATGAGGTTGACCGTATCGGTTTCACAGACTATCTCTCCCTGAGGAGAAAGTTTTTCAAAGGATTTTGAGGTGACGTCACTGTCCAGTCTAAGAACGACATTGCCAGAGCGGCCGCTGGTCACGGTGATCACGACTCGGGCATCGGTTATGGGCTCCTTGAAGTTGCTGTCGTAATTCAATCGGAACTGAAGCTTGTCAGTGCTTTGAATTGATCCGGAACCGTGGATATTTGAAAGCTGAACTCCGCTGAACCTGATGTCCCCAGGGTTGTCACCTTCCAGAGCATGCAGTTTGGCGGCCGTGCTTACATGGGGAGCTGACCGCTTGTTCAGGTAGGTGTCTATTACCTTGTCGGTGGGACCGTTTTCTCGAATGCTTCCTTGCTCAAGTAGAATGGTTCGCTTGCAGAGGCTTTGCACTGTCAAAAGGTTGTGGCTTACGAAAAGAATGGTTCTTCCGTCCTTTTTAGTGACTTCTTCCATCTTTCCCAGACATTTTTTCTGGAAGTCGGCATCTCCCACAGCCAGCACTTCATCCACTATAAGGATTTCAGGCTCAAGATGGGCGGCAACTGCGAAGGCCAACCGGACGTGCATACCACTGGAGTATCGCTTTACCGGTATGTCCAAAAACTTCTCGACGCCTGCGAAGTCTACGATCTCGTCAAACTTCGACTTGATTTCAAGCCGAGACATTCCGAGGATTGCTCCGTTCAGGTAAATGTTTTCACGGCCTGTGAGCTCCGGGTGAAACCCGGTTCCCACTTCTAGAAGTGAAGCTACTCGTCCTCGCATGGTGATTTTTCCGGTGGTAGGAGGGGTAATCTGAGAAAGAATCTTGAGCAAGGTGCTTTTTCCGGCGCCATTGCGCCCGATGATACCCAGCGATTCTCCCTGGGCAATTTCAAAAGAAACGTCTTTGACTGCCCAGAAGTCGTCTTTGGCGGCTTTTTCGGCCTGAGCCTTGCGGCTGAAACTGTTGGTGATAGTATCGCGTAGGGAGATGTAAGGCTCGTTTGATTTGATGCCGTATTTTTTACCTACGTTTTCGATGCTGATAATCGGTTTCATATTCAGGTATTAGATTACGTCGGCAA
>JAJFBK010000007.1 GCA_020696955.1 Patescibacteria group bacterium
AAGAGCATTACTAGAGGTTTGCCTGAATATTGTTCAAGAGTGCGCTCCGTCGCGTCATCCGCCATGAGCGTGAAACTCGGTGCTTCCTGTCCGTTTTTTAACATAATAATTGGTTAGAGAATTCTACAACCCCTTTTTTGCTATCATGTAACTGTTATAATTCACAATCAAGATGAATACCAGACACATCGTCTCAGCCATTATCCAAAGAGATGGAAAAATCCTGCTCGGTAAAAAGGCAAAAGGAAAGCCCCCTTATCCTGACGCTTGGCATCTTCCCGGAGGAGGCATCGAAGAACCCGAAAGAGCGACAGAGCTCATAGCCACCTCTGATTTTAACAATGAATACTTGCACTCTGAACTTCGGCGAGAAGTTATGGAAGAACTAGGAATAGAAATAAAAGACATTCGCTGCATTGTCCCCGAGTTCAGGGCCGTTGTTCGCCAAGCTGAAACGGTAGACAAGGACGGGATGCCAACTCACTATTATTTTCTAGAATACCTCTGCGCCTATGCCACTGGTGAAGTTCTGCCTGGTGACGATCTTGCCGAAGCAAGATGGTTCAATAAAAGCGAGCTCAAAGATTTGGAGCTAACCCCTCCCAGCCAAGCAATGTACCGTGAGTTAGGGTGGATTAAAGAGTAAGCAGCCCAAGCCCATCAATCTCTCTTTTTTGCTATTATTACCGTAAGAAAATAACACACCCTGCTTATGCCAACCGATATCATCACCGTAAAAAATCTCACGAAACGCTACGGCAAGCAGATAGCAGTAAACGATGTTTCCTTCACAGTCAAAGAAGGCGAGATCTTTGGCATTCTCGGCCCAAACGGTGCTGGAAAAACTACTACCCTCGAAATGATCGAAGCCTTGCGCCCAATCGATGATGGCCAGGCAATACTGGACGGAATTGACGTAGCAAAAAATCCTAATCAGATTAAACAGAAAGTCGGGGTTCAACTTCAGGCTACTGCTTTTTTCGACAATCTCACGCTGATCGAACTCCTTCACATGTTCGCCGGACTCTATGGCAAAACGGTTAATGCGGAAAAATTACTTAATGATGTCCAACTTGGTGATCGAGCAAAAAGCTCAGTAACCGAACTTTCAGGCGGACAAAAACAACGTTTTACCATTGCCTCCGCATTGGTCAACGATCCTCGGATACTTATATTGGATGAGCCAACCACCGGACTAGACCCACAAGCTCGCCGAAATCTCTGGGAACTGATCCAGGAGCTTCGCAAGAAGGGTCTTACCATTATTCTGACCACCCACTACATGGATGAAGCGGAATTGCTCTGTGATCGAATAGCCATCATGGATGGTGGGCGCATAATCGCTTTGGACACTCCTAAAAAACTCATCGCCACTTTGCTGGATAAGGGTTTCAAGAAAGAAGTTCAGGTGCAGCAGGCAACTCTTGAGGATGTGTTTATTGATCTTACTGGCAAAGAACTACGAGGCTAACCATGCAAATCACATACTTCACCGCCATCTGGGCATTAGCCAAAGCGCAAATAATCCGAGCATTTCGTGACAAAAGCGCACTCTTTTTTACGCTCCTCTTCCCGCTCATCTTCCTCTTCGTATTCGGCTCGTTGTATCAAAATGACTCCGGGGTCAAATTCACTGTCGCAGTGATCGACCATTCAGGAAGTGAAATTTCCAAAAGAGTAGTCGAAGAAGCAGAAAAAGCCGAGCTCATAAAAGTTGACCGGTCAGTCACCTCTCTCGAAGAAGTAGGTGAACGCATGGGAGATGGAAAGATAGATAGCGCCCTCGAGTTTCCAAAAGAATTTGGCGCTGCTACAGGCAACGCCCCGACAGGTAAACTCAAAGTCTATTACGAGGAAGGAAACCCGCAGGGTGGCCAGGCACTGGCAGCAGTCATGGAAGGTATTTTCAATACTATAAATGAACAGATCACTGGAGTTCCTAGGCCCTACACCGTAGAAAGAGTTGCTGCCGCCACTTCTAATCTCAGTGCCTTCGATTATGTATTTGCCGGATTGTTAGGATATTCGATCCTTTCGCTGGGAGTATTCGGGATGGCTTCCACCTTCCCCTCCTATAAGAAAAGCGGATTGCTCCGACGTATCCGAGTAGCTCCCATTAGCGCCACCCAGCTAGTCATCTCCACCGGAATAAGATATCTGTTAACGGGACTTATAGGCCTGATTCTCATGCTTCTTACGGCCATCTTCGTTTTTGACTTCTCAATGCAGGGAAGTTATCTGGATCTTCTTATCTTTGCGATATGCAGCATTGTGATGATCTTCGGCCTTGGGCTTGCTATCGGCGGGTGGGCAAAAAATGAAGACCAGGCCCAGCCGCTTGCCAATATCGTCGCCCTTCCCCTCATGTTCTTAAGCGGCGTCTTCTTTCCACGCTTTATGATGCCCGAATGGATGCAGGGAGTGACGGGGTATTTGCCACTTTCCCCTATTGTCGATGGATTCCGAGCGATTACGGCTGAAGGCGCAACTCTTTTCGACCTAGGCTATGAGTTTGGCCTGATGGCCATTTGGACTGCCGTGATTTATGCGCTTGCCGTCCGTCTGTTTCGATGGGATTAATAAGCCAATCATTAGAATTAAATTATGAAAAAAATTCCTGTTCTCGCCGTAACGCTTATAGGACTGGCGACCCTCTTCTTCATTTTTCAGAACAAGGATCAAAATCGGCCAAACGATAATCAGGAAACACCCTCGCCCACGGCGATAATTCAATCAAGCCCAGAGACCGCAGGATCAACCGCAAGCCCTTCCACAGCTTCGGCAGGAAGCTACCTTAATTACGAAGCAGGCATCATCGAGAAGACATCGGGCACCAAAGTCCTCTTTTTCCATGCGCCATGGTGCCCTCAATGCCGCGCCCTGGAAGCAAGCATAAAAGAAGGGACAATACCGGCAGGAACCACCATTATCAAAGTTGATTACGACTCAAATCAGGCCTTACGCCGCACCTATGGAATAACGCTGCAAACCACCTTAGTCAGGGTTAGCGATTCCGGTGATCTGATTAAAAAATACGTGGCTTATGACGAACCAACCCTCGAGAATCTCGTTAAGAACGTACTCTAGATGGAAGAGCTTTTCGCCTCATTCTTCGCCGGAATCCTAACGGTTGCCGCACCTTGCGTTCTGCCCCTCCTTCCCGTGATTGTCGGAGGCAGCTTGGCATCAGGACAACATAAGAAGTCTGTTTTAGGATCAAGCCTTACCGTAGTGGCCGGACTTATCGTTTCGGTAATCGCCTTCACCCTTCTTTTAAAAGCTACAACGTCACTGCTGGGCATTCCCCAGGAAGTTTGGCAAATAGTCTCCGGAATTATCGTTCTCTTCTTTGGCCTCAACTTTCTTTTCCCTGAAGCTTGGTCGAAAATAAGCCTGCAACTTGGCTTTCAATCAAAGTCAGATGACCTGCTCGAAAAAGCTTCCCACGGAGAGGGGTTCGGCAGAAACTTCCTGATGGGAGCCGCTCTTGGTCCCGTATTTAATAGCTGCAGCCCAACGTATGCTCTTATCGTAGCTATTATTCTTCCAAAGTCATTTACCCAAGGCCTGGCCCATCTCACAGCCTATGCAGTAGGGCTCGGTCTAGCCCTGCTCTTAATCGCTATTCTTGGAAAATCAGCGGTTGGAGCCTTACGTCCCCTTGCCAATCCCACCGGATGGCTCCGAAAAAGCATCGGGATATTATTCATTCTGGTAGCATTGCTCGTACTCACCGGCCTGGACAAGAAGTTTCAGGCATACGCCTTGGAACAAGGATGGTATGATTCTATTGCAAGGTTAGAAGAGAGGCTATAATCAGAATGCCCACTATGAACGCATCCGAACAGATCAGTGCCTACATTGCTGAAATCTCTGACTGGCGAGGAACTATGCTCAGCCAACTTCGAGACCTCATTAACCAAGCCGAACCAACACCAACCGAAGAATGGAAATGGGGCGTGCCAGTATGGACGCATCAAGGCCTCGTCTGCGCCATTAGCGCCTTCAAAAATCATGTCAAGATCAACTTTTTCGAAGGAGTGAACCTCCCCGACCCTCACCACCTCATCAACGGAGGACTGGATTCCAAGGCCCATCGCAGCATTGACTTCAAAGAAGGAGAAACCATAAACGAAACGGCGCTTCGTGAGCTCATCCAGACCGCAATTACACACAACATCAACAAGTAATTATTCCCATGAATGCTTCCGAGACCTTTTCCAAACTTTTTGAAGACGGCATGCCCATGCTTACCGCAGCCGTAAACGCTGTACCTGAAGAGAAGCTCGACTGGAAACCGGCTGAAGGCAGCCGTACGATCCGCCAAGTTTTCACCGAAGCTGTAATGATGACGGCTTACGTTGCAAAGGCCCTGAACGAGCGTGGCGTGCCTCCTTACGAAGAGATGGCCACCGACTACGCCGAAAAGACTATCCCCGAACTCATTGAGCAGCTAAGCGTTAATGCCAAGGAGTTAAAAAGTGCTATCGATGCCTTTCCGGAATCCGAGTATGAAAATAAGCTGGAAGCACCTTGGGGAGTATGGACCTATTTCCAAACCATGAGTTATCCGTACTGGAACATGATGTGGCACACCGGCCAGATCAACTATATTCAGACGATGTACGGAGATCAGAACTTTTACTAGAGCTAAATTACATCTCTCTTTTAAGCTTTTTGGTACCATCATTAGATGAAAAGAATACTCGCCCCTTGTTTTCGAGCCAAAGATGTCACCGATGTGACACCGGCTTTTTTGAGAAAAAATAAGATTAAGGCAGCAATTCTTGACCTTGATGGCAGCCTAGTTGGGTATCAGGGTCCGGAAGCCAGCCCGGAGGTAACCAGCTGGATTGCCAACATGCTGATTGAGGACATAAAAGTATGCATAGTTAGTAACCCAGGACCTGGAAGCACGCTGGAACAGATTGCTCGGCAACTCAACCTCAAAGCCTTCAGAGGGGTCGTTCCTAAACCTTTACCAAAGGCTTTCTTGAAGGCAAGACGATATCTGAAAACTGAGTTCTCAGAAATTGCCATCATCGGAGACCAATTATTTACCGATATGTTAGGAGGGAACCTGGTAGGAATGACCACCATATGGACCTGCCACATCAAAGGAGCCCCGGAAGGCTGGATAACCAAAAATATTAATCGACGCCTGGAAAGGCTCTACTTGGACCGAGTACTCGTCAAAGATCCTTCCATCTCCCCATACATTTCCTCCCAATGAAAAATAACTACCTTCGACTTTTCTTCAGCCTGTTAATAGTGGCCATTACGGCATGGGGAATTCATAAGGCATTTACTTCATCGGTGAATATCCGTGAAGTCATGGCCCAACTTAGCACTTTTTCGGCAGTGGAGATCACAAGTATCATTCTGCTCTCCACGGTCATGATGGTGATACGCTCCTTCCGATTTCGCATGCTGCTTAAGAATGCCGGCCAAGACCTTTCTTTCTGGCAGGGATTAAAGGTCTACATTATCGGCCAAGCTTTTTCTCCCCTTCCTGCGGGCGAGGGCATGCGGCCGGTCTTATTAAAAAAAGAGGCTGGCATTGAACCGAAAGCCAGCATCACTCCCGTCATAATGCTCGGCGTAACCGAAATGATAATTGCCGTGCTCATCGCCCTTATTGGCAGCATTTTTCTTGGTATCCTACGCCTCATGGCTATTATCGCCTTTACTGGGCTGCTAGGCTTGATCTGGATCCTTATCAACCGCAAGGCAGTTATTGCCCTCCTTAAGAAACTGCCCGACAATCCTATTATTGAAAAGGCTGGGAACTCCGTGCTGAGCACCCAAAAGGAAATGAAATCCGCCATGTTCAAGAGACGCTCCTGGAAGCCTTCCCGGCTTTTCGTAACAAACGAGACACTGGCCTTTCTGACCAGTCTCTGCGGAGCCGGGATACTATTTCTGATCGCCCGACATTTTGAGCTTTCTCTGAGCTTCTTGCTGAGCCTTTACATCTACGCCGCAGCGACCGTTCTTGGTGAGCTCGTTCCTTTTGCGCCTGGCGGAATTGGCGCTACTGAAGGAGGTATGACTGGCATTCTGCTGATTTCAGGCATCGCTCTCCCCTCCGCTCTCGTGGTAGTGCTCCTCTATAGAGCGGCCACTCTAGTATATGCAGTAACACTTGGCCTCCTGTTTCTGACTATTTTTTACTCTTGGGACTATCTTAAAAAAATACGACGCCTAGTCCCAATCTCATAACCTAGGAGTCAGCACCTTGAGTGCTCTTGGTTCCACGGTAATGGTTACTGGCGTAGTACCGATAACCCGATCATCCGCATGCACGTTAAGCCCCCTAAAGGACTCGAGAGTGATGGTTTTTGCCTTTTCAATCGTCACTTTGGGCAAGTTATTATGAAGCTGGGTCTTGGTAGCCTTATAGTAGGACATGAGCTCTTTACGGTTAATATCCCCATAAATCACAACATCCAGGACATCATCAGTAAGGCTGGCTTCAGGAGCCACCGGAATCGCTTGGCCAATCCTGAAAGAGTTTGCCACGGTACACATCGTGGCCCTCTCTATGATCACCTTGTCATCCAAGGTTATTCTCACCCGTGAGCGGGGGAGGAAAAAGAGCCGAAACAAGGTGTAGAGACCTCTAAAAATATTCTTATTGGTCCCTGCGCCATATATGGCCAGCGCATCAGCAAACAAACCGACACCAGCACCCTCGGTGAAGTAGCTATCATTTATTTTTCCCAAACTTACTTCGGTAACTACCCCGTCCTTTACTGTCTGGATGGCGGCAGCGAGCTCAATGGGAAGGTGCAGGGCCGTGGCAAAGTTGTTTGAAGTACCCATGGGCAATATTCCCAAGACACTATCCGAATAGGCCATCTGCTGAGCCGCAAGCCTGACCGTTCCATCACCTCCCGATACGATAATGGTCTTGGTGCCAGCCTTTACTAACTCAGCAATTTGCTTGGACATATCTCCGGGAGAATCCGGATAACGGATCTCTACATCCAATCCAAGCTCTTTTACATAATTCTCAATATTGGCAGCCGAAGGGGTAAGCTTCAGGGCGCCCGCATTCTTATTCAGGAAGAGCACGGATTCGGGGGTCATATAATCATGCTTAGTAAGCTGGACAATAGTTCGTTTACGGTCTTTATGTTACGTTTAACAAGCTTAGCATAAATTCTTACATGAAGGCCCCATCCTTTCCCACTGAAAACTCTAAAGTATCGAAATACTCAGCTTTTCTGAGAGAAATCAAAGCCCTGCACTTTATAGCCATACTCACGCTCATCCTCTTTGCCATGGCTCTTTTGGTGCATGCATTTGGAGTTCTCGAGTTTGATGTAAGGGCAACGCAGATCGTCCAATCCCTCCGCTCACCACTTCTAGACAAGGTGGCTGAGGCCATAACCATGCTTGGAAACGGAGAGACGCTTGTTGTCGTCGCGTTTCTTGCCGCCCTCTATTTTTGGGCAATGAAATTGCCACAGGCCTCCCTTTTTTGCATTATCTCCCTACTCGCCTATCCAATTAACGTAGGAATAAAAGAACTGGTCGACCGGGCTCGTCCTACGAGTTCACTGGTATATATCATCTCGCCCACTGGAGGCTACAGCTTCCCTTCGGGACACGCCATGATTACCATGGCTTCCTATGGATTCATCGCCTATCTGTTATGGACCCACATAAAATCCCCGAAGCGATGGCTCATCCCACCCCTTACTGGAATTATCGTTCTTTTGGTTGGTCTCTCTCGAGTTTATTTAGGCGTGCATTGGTTCTCCGATGTATTGGGAGGATGGATTGCCGGGATCATCCTCATGCTTATCATTGCTGAGGCACATAAGGTGTGGGAGAAGCACAGACCAATATAATTGAAAATAAAAAAACAGCTCCGAAGAGCTGTTTTTTAAACTCACCCTCTACCTTACTTTTTGAGCTTAGGAGAGATGGCAGCAACGTACAAGGTTGCAAGACCTACCAATGAGTAGACTACACGAGACACAGTGCTCATGTCACCGAAAAGGGTGTCAACCAAGTTGAAGTCCAGGAGACCAACGAGTCCCCAGTTCAAACCACCGACAAGAACAAGCACGAGGGCTACCCAGTCGATAGCGGAAAGACGATTCTCCATACTGTTATAAATTACTTGTTAACTAGAACCATGCACCTTACTACCATTAAACAACTAAGCTCATCAGCGCACAATGAGGAAAAGGTCCTTAATTATTAATTAACGACTTTCATCCCTTCAGGAGCAGATAGCCAAGGAAAGTTCTCTGGCAGAGTTCACCCTAAAATGAGAAGGACCTGCCAATAAATGGCAGGTCCTAGAGAAACGAAGAAGAAACTAGGCCTGTAGTTCTGACAGAGCCTTCTTAACGAAATCGGCCAGAGGATCGCCGATTACTCTTTGCCAAAAGGACGCCTGCTCGTCCGTGGACATATCAGCAATGCAAACACCGCTTTCAGGGTCTATCTGAATTGACTCGATTGGGTAGCCCGGAACGATCCTGGAACTAGCACCCTTTCGAAACTTTCGAGGAGAAAGAATTTCCGATGCCATCAGCCTGCCGTCTGGAGTTGCAACCGCAATTCCAAATTCCCAGTAGCCTGATCCACTTCCGCCAAGCTCAAGGATAATGCCTGAATAATACTCAAGCAGCTGTTCATCAGTGGCACGCCCCTCCACTCCCGGCAGTCGCCTTACATATAATCCTGGCTGCCTTTCCTCGCTTAGCCCATCGATCCACAAGGCATTGTCCATGGCAAAGACCATGAGACCAGTAGCCTTGGCATTTGCCAGTGCTTTTTTACTTGCGTTTTCACGAGCAGTTTCCCCGTCTTCCTCAACTTCGATATTGCGATCCCCAAGACCTACGACTTGGATTCCAAATGGAGCCAAAGCCCCATGAACTTGATCCACTTTGGCTTGGTTGCTGGTAGCAAAATATAAGACGCTCATAATGGTTCTCCTTGGAGATCATAGTATCTTTTTTCAGGAGAAAGTCTACATCGACCAGCTCGGGTAAAATAGTGAAAGCGGCTACTTTCTGCTAGCCTTAACCAAGCTAAGCAGTAACAAGAAAGACCACATGCAAAAGATCTCCCCGTTTTTGTGGTTCGAGAGCCAAGCCGAAGAAGCTATGAATTTTTACGTATCTATTTTTAAGAACTCAAAGGTACTGAGCGTCAGCCGAGCCGGAGAGGACGGGCCAGTCTTTTCGGTAGTATTTCAGGTAGAAGACCAGGAAATCATGGCGTTCAATGCCGGCCCTGGTTTCAAATTCAACGAAGCAATTTCTTTCTTCGTAAGCTGTGAGGACCAAGAAGAAGTAGACACCCTTTGGGAAAAGCTTACCGCCGATGGCGGAGAAGAGTCGAAGTGTGGATGGCTTAAGGATAAGTTTGGCCTCTCTTGGCAGATAATTCCCAAAGCCTTGGGAGAAGCACTGGGAAATGAAGATCCCGAAAAGGCCAAAAAGGGCTTGGAGGCCATGCTTAAGATGAACAAGATCATCATCAAGGACCTAGATCAAGAGTAGAAACCTGCCATGTCCAGTCAAATCAAAGAAGTAGACCAATTCATCGAGCAGCTTACTCATCCGATGAAGGAAGCTGTCAAAATGATACGCAGCACCATCCTTGGTGCCGATGAGCAGATTACCGAACATATCAAATGGAATGCTCCCAGCTTTTGTTACGAAGGAGAAGACCGAGTAACGCTTAACCTTCATGCAGAGGACCGTATCCAGCTGATTTTTCACAGAGGAGCCAAGGTGAAAGACAGCACAGGCTTTGTATTTAAGGATGACACAGGACTCTTTAAGTGGTCGTCCCCTGACCGAGCAATCGTTACATTCTCTGGGATTGAAGAAGTAGAGACTAAGAAATCAGCCCTTGCAGACCTAGTCATCAGATGGATGAAGTCAACCAGCTCTTAACGGCCCAGATTGCCGTTCAGGCCAAGCTATGATTAGCTAAAGGAAACAATACGTAAGCTATCCCATGAGCCCTTTCAATAACCCCCTATCCGGCCCAGGACTTTTCCCTCAAGCCCCTAAACCAAAAGTTGAGAACGGAGAAGTCGAAGACATCAAGAAGGATACCGTTTTGCAAGATCCAGAACTGCCAGTAGACCTCTCGGACGTAGACTACACGACTTCCACTAAGGAATTGGAGCAGTTGGCAGAAGCTCGAAAGACAATCGAAGAGAACTAAACAAAACCATCATGTCAAACATTACCCTAGACCCATATCTGTTCTTTACCGGAAACTGCCGTGAAGCCATGGAATTTTACAAGACAGTTTTTGGAGGTGAACTCACCTTTATGACCTATGACGAGATGCCCCAGGAAGATCTGCCGAAGAACATGGATGGGAAAATTTCACACGCCTTCCTGAGCGGAGGAGAGATCAACCTTATGGCCAGCGATAGTACTCGCGAAAGTTTTGGCGAAAGTTTCATAAGCCTTACTCTTGGAGGATCAGAATCAGAGAAGCTTCACTTTCTTTTCGACAAGCTGGCAGAAGGTGGAAAAGTCGTCTTTCCAATCACACCTCAGCCCTGGGGAGACGACCACGGAGCCTTAACAGACAAATTCGGAGTTGATTGGATGGTCAACATCTCCAAGTAACACTTCCCGACTTACTGAAAAAGACCCTCCGATCGGGGTCTTTTTTGTATTTCTATAAGGGCTTTAGACCACCTTCTATCTCGGCTCGGCGTGGCTCTAAGAACGGCGGAAGAGCCAACTTCTCGCCCAAATGCTCCAATGGTTCATCACTCTCAAAGCCTGGACCGTCAGTAGCCAACTCGAAAAGTATTCCATCCGAAATCTTGAAATAAAGGGATTTGAAATAATACCGCTCAACTAATCCGGAATTTCCGAGCATCACCTGGTTAAGAAGTGCCCACCAATACCGTATTTCCCCTTCATCTTTCACTCGGAAAGCCACATGGTGCACTCCTCCGGCCAGGGCCCACATTTTTGTTCCTTGGCGCTCGACCACATGCACCTCTTTGCCAGGACCACCGCCCTCCATGGCGTAGATCACCACTTTTTCACCAGCTCGCTCGGGGTTCTCATAGGTTCCTTGTTTCTCAAAACCAAGAACCCGTGTGAGGACTGTATCGATCAATAGAAGCTCGGGTATGGCCAATTGCACAGCAAAGAATCCCTTGAGAGCATATTCTGCCGGCACCTCGGAACCATCCCAGACCTCGCCATGAAACTCGGCTCCCTTATCGTCAACAAGGGCTAGACGTTGGCCTTCAAAGTCTTCGAAGAAAATGGCCCCAGTCTCCCCCATCTCCTGAATGCCGTTATGTCTCACCCCCTCTTTCGTTAAACGCTCTTCCCAATATTTCAAGGCGTTTTCTCCGCTAATCCTGAACATTGTCCGCAGAATTCCGTCGGTCTCGCCTTGGCGTGGACCTGAAGTGGACCAGTCGAAGAACGTCATATCCGTTCCGGGAGTACCTTTTTTGTCGGCATAAAAAAGGTGATAGGCCGATACGTCGTCTTGGTTTACGCTTTTTTTAACCAATCGTAGTCCTAGAACTTTGGTATAAAATGCCAGGTTTTCCTTAGCTTTTGCCGTTACGGCTGTTACGTGGTGAAGACCATGAAGTTCCATGTGATACAGTTAATTGAGATTGAAGAAACAACCGTGTAGATTTTAATGGTGTCAAATAAGTATTGACCTGCCAAGAGATATTTTCTGCACTCTGCCTCTCATTTCTAACTCATCTCAATGCCTGAAGAGCCCTTTATCCACCGATACCTACCGGGCAGCACCCCATTGGCCCCAGTCTTACTCCTTCTTCATGGAACTGGCGGCAATGAGGAATCATTGCTTGAGCTGGGGCGTGAGCTACTTCCTGAAGCCCATCTTCTCAGCCCCCGAGGAAAAATTCTTGAAAACGGCATGCCCCGTTTTTTTAAGCGACTTGCTGAAGGTGTATTTGACCTTGATGATCTCCGCATTCGAACAGCAGAGCTCGGCGAGTTCATAGCCGCTTCCCGAAAAACATACGGATTGGAAAAGAATCTGGTGTATGCGGTCGGATATTCAAATGGTGCCAACATTGCCGCCAACCTTTTGCTTACCGAAAAAGATGCCTTACAAGGCGCAATCTTGTTTCGCCCGATGTTTACCGATTATCCGTCTGAGCCTGCTCCGCTAGAAGGGGTGCCGATTTTACTGCTCTCAGGAGAAACAGATCATATGGTTGATCGTATGTCAGTGGAAAAGCTTGAGCGGTTGCTTGTTGAGTCTGGGGCGAATGCAGAGCTGCGCTGGCAACCGGCCGGACATGGGCTTATCGACGCTGACATTTCAGTAGCAAAGCAGTGGCTTGAAAATCGGACAAAAAAAATCCTGCCGTAGTAAACGACAGGATTCCGTACTTCTAATCAGTCTTAGACTGCAAGTATTCAAATATGGACTTGAATACCTTTAACTGATCGTCATTCACCGCTTCTTGATTGGCATCTGCCTGGTCGTAGGCGGGATCAAAATCTTCGATTGCGTCTTTCAGTCTCCCGTGGGAAACCTTAAGAGCAACCATCAGAAGCGTTACCCCAATTTGGGCCGACTGATAAGTTACATCTTTTGGAAATGCCTCTGCAAGGCGCTGCGCTGCCTCCCAGTACTGAGCCCTCACAGCTTGCTCGGCTTCTACCGACAATCCCTGCAGGCTTGAGTTCCGAATTCGCTTCATTTCCTCGGTTTCGGTAACACCAAGGTCAGCCGCTAAATCCAGTAATGTCTGAATGATGCCTTTATTGTCTCTTTTCATGTCGTCCTCCCTTTTCACAGTGCGGACTATGCCATAAATCACCCGAAAAGTCAACGAGTATCAGTAAAGGTGCTAGGCTGATTTTACTTTGATCTCGGCCAGCTTCCAGAGAGCGGTTAGCATGTAGCATACCCCGATAAATATCATCAGAATCCTACCCCACGCCGTAAAGATAAGCACTTCGAGCAAGTCTGACAATTTAATAAAGCCAAAAAAACTGGCGGTGATCCCAGAGATTATTATGGAAACCGCAAAAATAAGCTTCAGAAGATTGTCCACTCTTTCGGCAAAAAGATAAGCGGGCCGGACTGTGGTCTCAATCCCGCCAATCAAAACTTGCCTGCTTCTACGTGGATGACGGCGATTAAGCCGAAAAATATCCTCGCCAATATCCTCAAAGAAGTCTTCCGCCTCTTCAAGCAGCTCTCGAATAAAATATGTCATAGGTATATTTGAGCTTATGTTGAACGATTTTACTGTAAGCCATCTCATGTTAAAAGGCTAATTCCTATCGTATAAAAGAGCTATGCGGAAAAGCACTCTTCTCTTATTAATCGTCGCCCTCTTTATTATCGGGGGCAGTATTGCCAATACATTAAAGGAGAAAAAACAGATCGTATCAACAATTGATCGCACTCCCAGTCCGACAGTCTCCGACACCTCCTCTCCTTCTCCTTCCCCAATCCCTCACCCCGTCTCCCTGCCTGCACTCGCCGAAAAAGAATTGGCTGGAAGCGCCTTCACAGTCGGGCGCATTCTCGAAGAAACCACAGACTATACCCGACACTATATCACTTATAAAAGTGGCGACCTCACCATTTCCGGAATCATGAACAAGCCAAAAGGAAACGGGCCCTTCCCCATCCTCATTCTCAATCATGGATACATAGATCCTGCCGTTTATACGAATGGTCGAGGCTTGAAACGAGAACAAGACTACCTAGTTAAAAAAGGATATGTCGTGGTGCATCCCGACTACCGGAACCACGCAGATTCAGACAAAGACCCCGTCAACGACCTCAACTTTCGGTTGGGTTATATTGAAGATTCGGCCAACTTAGTGGATGCACTCAAAAAATCAGACCTGGCCTACCTAGACAAAGGAAGGGTTGGAATGCTTGGTCACTCCATGGGCGGAGGGGTAACCATGGGCGTCCTTGTCACCCATCCAGACCTCGTGAAAGCTGCCGCCTTGTTTGCCCCAATCAGTGCTTCGGCCAAGGAAAATTTTGATCGTTACACTGCCGAGAGAACTGACCTGGCAAAGCAGATCGAAGCCTTATACGGCATCCCTGAATCAAATCCTGAGTTTTGGAAGAATATTTCTTTTGAGAACTTCTTTTCCAAAGTCAGCGTACCCGTACTCGTGCATCATGGAACGAGTGACAAATCAACGCCTCTCAGATGGTCGGAGGCAATCGTTGATAATCTTAAGAAAAACGGAAAAACCGTAACCTTCCACGTATACCCCGGGGAACCACATGAATTCACCGGTGCCTGGCCAACCGTCATGCAACGAACCACCGACTTCTTCGAGGCTTCTCTTTAAATTTTAAGATTTAACCTAGTGTAGCTATCTTCCAAGCTGAGCAATACTGTA
>JAJFBK010000077.1 GCA_020696955.1 Patescibacteria group bacterium
GGTCATGAAGAAGGCGGCCAGCTTACTGAGGCTGTAAGACGACAACCATACTCCGTCATACTGTTAGACGAGATTGAAAAGGCCCACCCCGATGCTTACAACATTTTGCTGCAGGTTCTTGACGATGGACGCCTGACTGACGGAAAAGGAAGGGTGGCCGACTTCAGCAATACCATTATCATTGCTACCAGTAACTTAGGAACAGACTCCTTGACTGGGAGCCAAAAGATTGGATTCTCCGCCGGAGAACAAGATGTTACGGAGAAAGAAAATGAGAGAGTCACTGAGAGCGTTCGCTCTCACTTCAGGCCCGAGTTCTTGAACAGGATCGATGGCACCATTGTGTTCAGGTCATTAGGTGAAGAGGAAATTGCCAAGATCGTTGACCTGCAACTAGACGAACTGAGCGCCACCGCCATGAAAAAGGGTATTCGCCTCGCCTTCGACAAAAGCGTCAAGGAGTACCTTGCCAAAGAGGGGTTCAGCACTGAATACGGTGCCCGTGAGTTGAAGAGAACGATTCGCAAGAAGATTGAGGAGCCTCTTTCTCGAAAGCTCCTAGATGATAGCCTGTTGCCAGGCAAGAAAGTCCATATACGCTACAGTCCTGAAAAAGGAGTGACGATTACTCGGAGATAAGCGAAAGGATGCGGAACTAAGCCGCATCCTTTTTGTTTTTTAGTGAGAGAACAAATTCCATAGGAACCTTGCCTTCACCGCTAGCAGATTTCCACCCGGGAACAACGACTCGTTCCGAAGCCCCAGGAATAAATAATCCTGCGTGGTTGTAGAGGCGAATGCCTTGCTTGGCATACATGGCAATAAGGCCGGAGGGAATATGATCGAGCGTAAGGAGCCAAAAGTGATTGGTTATTCGGTCGAGGTGAAAAAGACAATCCCTAAGGTCTTCGGGGCTTAAAAAGTAGGTGACGCTTAGGCAAAAAACAGCATCGTACGAGTTACTGGGGCAGGACTGCAAAAAGGTGAGGATATCAGTTTCATAAACCGCCTGGTATCCCTTAGAGTAAGCATAGCGAAGCATGGCAGGAGACACGTCAACACCATCATACTCAGGATAAGAGGTGTACTCCTTTAAGAGTCCTGGCCCGCATCCTAGATCAAGGACTGTCTGCGCTCCCTTGTCTATTCCATGACGCTTAAGAATAAGCGGAACCTCTCTTGAGAGGGGGTAGTGCCGGGGGTCCTTAGCCAAAGAGATATAGTCATCTTCTACAAAGCCATCATAAAGCTCGGCTACTGCCTCATAAGGATTCTCAGGAACGTCCACGAGCGCAAAGATACTGAAAATGACGTTCTTCTACCGGCATCACTGATAGCCGGGAGCCTTTGCGAGCAACGATGATTCCTTCGAGCTGAGGATCGCTCTTTATCTGCTCAAGACTAATGAAGGTAGGAAACTTCTCCTTAAAGGCCAAGTCTACTGTAATCCAGGTCGGATTTTCTTTGGAAGATTTCGGGTCGAAGTGCTCATCGCTAGGATCGAAGGCAGTGGAATCAGGATGAGGATCGCTGCACACCTCGGCAATACCAGCAATTCCTGCCGGATCAGCTATTGAGTGATAAAGGAGAACAAGATCACCCTTCTTAACTTGATCTCTGAGGAAGTTGCGTGCCTGGTAGTTTCGGATTCCGTTCCATTCCGTGCTACCGTCTCTTGCAAGATCATCAATGGAGTAGCATCCGGGTTCGGTTTTCATGAGCCAATACTGCATTGCCTGTCATTACCTTATGAACTGGGCCAAGTGTACCATCTTGGAGAAAGCCTTTCAAATTTCTGCTAAGCTTAGCGAAGTATATAACTATTCATATGGCGGTTATAAGGAGAATCAACTCGCTCAGAGAGCTTTTGGCCGAGTCAAAGGTCGAGGCCCTTATCGTTTCAAATCCAGCTAACGTTCGCTACCTCAGTGACTTCTCAGGAAGTGATGCATTGCTGGTTATTAGCGGTAACAGTCAAGCTCTCTTTACAGATTCACGGTATGAGGCAACGGCTTCCGAGGAAGTGGGCCCTTCCATAGAAGTGCGGATCAGCAGTTCTCTGTTGAAAAATGTAGCCCAGTGGCTTAGGTCAAAAGGTTTTCGCAAAGTGGGGTACGAGGCAGATTCGCTAACCATTACCACCTACAAGGATCTTGAATCAATTCTTGAAGAGAACGAACTGGTTGCTACTTCGGGTTTGGTTGAAAGATTACGACTCTATAAGGATCAAACAGAGGTTTCAAGTATTCAAAAAGCGGCAGAAATCGTCGACCAGTGTTTCGCTCATATCTGCGGCTTTATTCATCCAGACGTAAGCGAGGCAGAAATTGCAGCCGAGCTGGAATACCAGATGAAAACACGGGGAGCCACGCAAACCAGTTTTGGAACCATAGTAGCTAGTGGCAAGAACAGCGCCCGTCCTCATGCAGTTCCCGGACAAAAAAAGGTGCGTTCCGGGGATCTCATTACCATTGATATGGGCGCCGTAGTCGAGGGATATTGCTCAGACTTTACGAGGACCATTTGTATTGGCCAACCGACCGAGGAACAGGAAAAGATTTATGGGATAGTCCACTCAGCCCAGCAAAAAGCTTTGGCTGCCATACGACCGGGAATTCGTGGCTGCGATCTTGACGCTATCGCCAGGACCATTATCTCTGATGCAGGCTATGGAGCCCAATTCGGACATAGCCTTGGTCACGGAGTGGGTCTTTGCATCCACGAAGCTCCACGTATTTCCAGGACCAGTACCGACATCCTTCAACCCGGCATGGTCATTACCATAGAGCCGGGAATCTACAAGGAAGGCTGGGGAGGTGTCCGGATCGAAGATTTGGTACTCGTAACGAAGGAAGGACACCAAAACCTCACAAAGTCACCCAATCCTAACTCATTACTATGTCTGAATTAGACAGTCTCTTCATAATAACTAGCCTTACGGCACTTGCAGGACTCGCTCTAGGAGTGCTTTATGGCATCTATAGGGCCATTCTTTATTTCGTAGACTTTTTCTTTCACCGAAGGCTCAAATAGTTGAGCTTTTCATTGGGGATTTCGGCATGATATAGTGGGATCGGTCATTTATAAGTCCTAAGTTATAGAGAGGAGGTGGTCCATGTATCTACAAGGTGAATTATCTCATAGTATCCAGAAGTTAGTGCAGTCGGCCAAAGGCGAGGTGGTCACGGCCTAGCATTCTCTCTATGTCACCTAAGAAGGCAGTCGCTCTCGGCTGCCTTCTTTTTGTATCATTGCCTGTTTTTTCCATTCTTAGTATGGTAGAACCATGAATCATCAGGCATTGGTCTTACTATTTGCGGTCTGCATGCTCCCAGGGCTTTTCGGGGTTCTGGTTCCTGTGCTTCCGGGCATTCCCTTGATGCTCCTGGTTGCCATCGTTTTCGGATTTGTCGATGGTTTTGAGCATCTAAGCGGTACCGAGATCTCCATTTTGGCAGTGCTTGCGGCAGTTTCCGTGGCAGTCGACTACTTTTCAGGAAGTCTTGGCGCCCGGTATGGCGGGGCTTCGGCTCGCTCAGCAGGAATTGGAATACTGGGATTCTTGATTGGCAGCCTGCTCCTTCCTCCCTTTGGCGGAGCAATAGGAATGGTGCTGGCAATTGTAGGCTCAGAACTTACACTTCATAAAGACGGCAAGAGAGCTTTGCGTGCCGCCGGAGGAAGCTTGCTTGGAACAGTCTTGGGCATTATGACAAATCTTCTATTGGCCGCAGCTTTTTTGTTCATGTTTATTCGATTTGCCCTATGAGCGGAGCCATTCTTATAAAGTCCGGAGACTCTCTGGCTGAGATAGACGTTGCAGGAGGCGCCACGCTTACCAAGTTTGAGGTTGGAAACAATTCCGTTCTCTTTCCCGACCAGATTCTTATGGTCAATGGGATTTCAAAACGTCGAGGTG
>JAJFBK010000078.1 GCA_020696955.1 Patescibacteria group bacterium
AAGGACGAAAGCTTTTCGGCTTCGTTAACTACGGTCTTCAGAGTTCTCTTGAAGGACTCATCTTCGGGGAAGGACCGGCTACTCTTTAAAATAGTTTGAGTAGTGACGGCAATGAACTCCGTCCACTTTCCAAACTGCCAGCCATTTTTTTCAAAGGCTCCAGCTCCGTCAACCGGTATGGCATGTATTTTTTGGAGACAAAAGCCGATGGATTCTCCTAGTCGATAGGGCTTGGGATCGGACTGCTCAGATTCTATCCAATCTCGAACTATCCAGGGAAGAGAAATAACAGATCCCGAGTCATCATAAGAATGAGCCGTGGGTACAGGCAGGTCGTGGTCCTGTGAAGCTACAGAAAAAGCCAGGTCTCCGTAATAGTTTCCTTTTTCATATATTTTAAGCGCATACGTTTTCTCTCCAAATTGTAATTTGTGAACTGAGCCCGTTCTGCTCGGTATTCGTACCGTGTGATCATAAAGACATTCTGCTTTAAAAAACAGCTGCAAATGTAAGATTAATGTATCGAGATCGGACATGCCCTTCTTTGAAATAGATAGTTTTTATTTTATCACTTGTTCTT
Source organism: Patescibacteria group bacterium (assembly GCA_020696955.1). Next base: position 581 of record JAJFBK010000078.1, read on the forward strand.
TACGAGAAACGGCGATATTCATTGCTATTTTTTCTTTGGCTTAGGCAGGGGTAAAGAATCTGCGGTCTCATGAATGAATCTACTGAGCCATTCACGGTCGTTCCATTTTTCCTCGGGGACACAGAGGTAGTTTTTTGCTCCTGGGTAGGGAGGGGCTCCGTGGGTCTCATCCAAAAACGTGAGACTGGTAGGGTTCATTTTTACAAAAAGCTGGTCATCACAGACTAAGGCAACCACCTTTTCTTCGCAATAAAGTGCGTATTCCCCAAACATTTTACGCGCACGGACATTGCCAGCCATGCTCATGTTCTCAAGCAAAATATCGATGGTTGTCTGCTGCGTTGCCATGGGAATAGTGCTAAGATTGATTTTTTATGAATGCCAAAAGTGAGAACTCTGCTGAAACTTCCATAGAGTCGGGTTCCTTTGCCGGATCGAAATGACGAGCGTTCGGGGTCATCATTATAAGTGAGCGGACTTGGGTACTTGTCAAACTTATGTGGTAATTGATTTTTTCTACTGACGACAGTGTGAAGTAGTTGGAAAATTTCTCCTGGATTTTGCGCTCCTTTTCTTCTTCGATTGAAAGAAGGCCGAGTAATGACCTGAGCTCTTCTAAATGCTTATCACCAGGTACCACTACAAGCAGAAGGCCGCCAGGAGCCAGTATACGACTGAATTCACGGCTATTACGAGGCGCAAAGATATCCATCACGACATCCAAAGATCCATCTTCGAAGGGAAGGAAGTCATTGGTGTCGGCTACTAAGAACTGCAGGCTCGGGTGAGCTTTGGCGGCTTTTCGTACCGCTTCCTTGGAGACATCACTGCCGAAGGCGTTCGTAGTAGGAAAGAGATCTGGCTGGTTAAGGAAGGAAAGAAGCTGTGCCAGATAGAACCCTGTTCCGCACCCCGCATCAAGAATCGTAGGAACACTTTTTTGCGCCGAAGAAAGGTGATTGGCTACGAGGTTTCCAATCTTTTCTGAGAGAAGATCATAGGAGCCAGTGGCTAGAAAGGCTTCTCGTGCCGCTATCATCTCCTTGCTGTCGCCCACAAGCTCGCCTAGCTTTCGATTTGAGGCCAGAAGGTTAACGTAGCCTTCCTTGGCGACATCAAAAGAATGTCCTTCTTCACACTTCCAGGAATCGCCTGTCATTGTAAGAGGCTTGTAACAAACAGGGCAAATAAGGCAGGACATGAGATGGGATTATATGGTATTGCTTACTCACTTTAGCATCTTTTTGTGATAGAGTATGGTCACCATGATAACGCTTACCGATATTGTTGGGCCGCAAGAAACCGAATTCCTTATCGACTTGGTTTTGGCATTCCTGTGCGGTATTTTAATAGGCGGCGAGAGAGTATAAGAAAAAGCCTGCTGGGATCAGTACCCAGACCTTGGTAATTACCGCTTCTATGCTTTTCGCCTTTCTTTCCAGGAGCGTCGGGTCTGAAGATCCTAGCCGAATTGCAGCCCAAATCGTCTCGGGGATAGGTTTTTTGGGTGCGGGGCTCATATTAAAATCCGAATCTGGCAATAAGGTAAAGAACGTTACCACGGCAGCTAGCATCTGGTACTCGGCTGCTGTCGGCATGGCATTAGGATATAACTTTCATTTTATCGCCCTGACCGCTGCGCTCTATGCGGTTCTTATTTCTTCCATACCACGCATCTCGCAAAACGAATAAAACCTGCCATGTTATTTCATCCAAAAAATAAGGCACCCCTGATTATTGCCCTCTTGTTGCTTTTTGTTGGAGTCGCCGTGGTGATACAGCCCATTGATAAAGGAGGCCATAAGGATGCGTCCGAATCCTCTGTGGCTCCTACTTCCACGCCAGCCTCCACCCCGGCAGCAGAGTCTAGGAAGGAAGGCGTTTTGGTTTGCCTTCCGCACAAGGATGCTGACGGCCCGATGACTCTGGAGTGTGCATATGGCCTGAAAGCAGGTGACGGCACATATTACGCGCTGGATGCAAAGGCTTTGGTTCCAGGCGCCATCACGGCACTTCCTACCAACCAGCCGGTCTCTGTAACTGGGCGCATTCGGTCCCTTTCGGAAATCCAGGGATCCTCCTTGGAAAAATATGATGTCCAGGGAATGATTGAAGTCGCAACTATTGAAACCATGTAACAAACCCTCCGTGAATACCGGAACATTTGAAGAGCGCTACAACGCATTAAACGAGCGACAGAGACTGGCAGTAGATACGCTGGAAGGTCCTGTTTTGGTAATCGCCGGTCCTGGCTCTGGTAAAACTGAGCTCTTGAGCTTGAGAGTGGCAAATATCCTGCTTCAGACAGATGTGTACCCTGGAAATATTCTCTGTCTCACCTTTACTGACTCTGCGGCCGTAAATATGAGAAGGCGCCTGGCCGGTCTCATAGGTCAGGACGCATATAAGGTTGCAATTCATACTTTTCATAATTTTTGCACAGATATCATAAGTCGTCATTCTGAATATTTCCATGATGGAGCCACTTTTGTTCCTGCAGATGAATATGCCCAGATCGAGTTACTGGAAGAGTTGTTTGCCGATCTTTCCCACGACAATCCTCTTCGCAAGGAACATCCGGAGCAAGGATATGTTTATTTGAAGGGCGTTCAGAAGGCGATAGATAATCTTAAAAAGGCAGGTCTGACTCCTGAGGAGTTCTCCCAAGTAGTGGAATGTAACGCAAAGGAAATAAGACAATTCTCAGAAAGAATACACCAACTGTTTGATGGTACGGTAAGTTTGAAGCAATTGCCGGAAGTGGAGAGGCTTGTCCAGGATTTGCTTGAGAGCCAGGATGCTTCTTTTCCGGTTCCTGACCTGTTCGATGGGTATGCCATGGCCTTGGCCAACTCTCTTTCCAAAGCAGTAGAAGAGTGTCGTGCCCATGGAAAAGCCAAGCCTCTCTCGGAATGGAAGTCAAAGAGGCTGGAAAAGGGCAGTGACAGCATTCGGCGCCTTAAAGATGAATCGAGGCTGGAGAAAATGAGGGCACTGGCGTCTCTTTACGCCGCATACCAGTCAAAGATGTACGAACGAGGATTCATTGATTTTGCCGACATGATCTTGTTGGTGATTGATGCAATGAAAAAGAACGACTCTTTGCGGTTTCAAGTCCAGGAACAGTTCCAGTATGTCTTGGTAGATGAGTTCCAAGATACCAACGACGCTCAAATGAGGCTCCT
>JAJFBK010000008.1 GCA_020696955.1 Patescibacteria group bacterium
TGGTGGCCAAATCGACGTCGTGAGCCATGGGGAGTGGTAAGTGAAGGTGAAACCAATATTCCAGTCCTCGGAAGCCGTGTGACGCTTCATAATGCCATTACAGCCGAAGAAAAAGCGGTATGTATCACGGATAGGGCAGGTAGGTTCGGATTTACCAATCCTGAGCCTGGGGAATATTACGTTTTGGCTTCTCATCCACTGACAAGTTCAGTTAAGAGTGCTAGCTTCACTCTTACCCGAGAAATGCCATGGCCAACCGGTATGCGAATCGAAGTCACCCGTATCATAAAGAGACCGGCAAGTGGTTTGATCAGTTTCCTTATAAAACTGTTGGCGGTGCTTGAGGCATGCCGATTGCCACTTCTTGCTATCGGAAGCGCCTTGGCTATTGTTAATGCGGTTCTCGTGGCCGATCTTCTTTCTTACATTTTGGTAGGGGTCTACGCCTTCTTCTGGATAGTTGAATTCATATTGATGCGCAGAGGACGTGAGTACGGACTGGTTAAGGATAGCGACGCTTCTTCGTTGATCCAGGGAGCAGCTCTCAGTCTTTACCGACTTGAGAATGGGTACCGCATCCTGGTAACCTCGACGCTTTCAAACTTCCAAGGGAAGTACCGTCTCTTTGTAACTCCTGGCACCTATACCTTGAACGTCCAGCATCCTGAGTATTTGCCAGGCAACCAGGAGATTGTGACTTCTAAGCAGACTCCTGAATCCCATACCATCAATCTGTTGAAGGACACGGGACAGCTCATAGTGTAGACAGTGGGGCTGTCCTGTCATATACTATTGTCATATGACATTACGCCGAATCGCCTTATTAGGTGTCTGTGCAGTGACTGGTGGTGCGACCATAACCTGGCTAACCCGGATGCCTTCTTATACCGTAAGCAAGGCTGAGGCCGCAGGCTCAACGCAGGTTATTTCTTTTGGTGATATGCCTACGGATCGCTCCCCTGAAGAGTATCAAGGGAGCTTTTTTTATGGATCCAGTGAAGAAATGCTCGGTGCGCTTTCAGTACGGGTTTATCCAGAGGATAAAGTATTTGCCTTTCCTGAGCCGGCCTTGGGTCTGGGAAGTCGCTTGAGCGTCTACAGGGCACAACCAGTGCTTATCAAGGACGGATCAGCTGAAAGACTGGTAAGAACGTGGAGTAGCACAGTAGAAGAGGTTCTTAAAGAGCAGGGGGTGGAGCTAGATGGGAAAGATAAGATTTACCCCGGTAGAGACGCTTCGATTGCGATAGGGGAAAGTCCTGCGGTAGTTACCATTACTCGAGTGGCTGAGTCAGAAGTGGTAGTGAAAGAATCTATTTCCTTCAAGACGGAGTACGTAGATGACGCTACCTTGGAAAAAGGAGTGGAGAAAGTTGAGTCGGCAGGAAGCAATGGTGTTTTACAGAAGACGTATTCGGTTCGGAGAGAAAATGGTGTCGAGATTTCTAGGAGACTTATTGGAAACGCCACAACCAAAGAAGCGGTTTCCAAAGTAATACGACGGGGGACAAAGGTGGTGGACCTTGGAAGTGGCGGAGCCAGTTGGTATGGAGGGGTTCCTGCCCTTACGGCCGCTCATCGTACCTTGCCATTCGGAACGAAAGTGAAGGTGGTAAATGTGGCTAACGGAAAAAGCGTGGTGGTTACCATTGCTGACCGGGGGCCGTTTATTGCAGGGAGGGTTATCGACCTTTCCTCTGATGCCTTTGCCCAAATCTCGACCTTAGGCACCGGAGTGGCTACCGTAAGGCTCGAAAAGGCGCAGTAAAAGAGCAGGTGTTGACTCTTTTCAACAGCAAGAATATACTGTGATAAACAGGGTAATTTCGCATTATGTTCGTTACGACAATTGAGCGCCTTGGTCTCACTGAAAAAGAATCAAAGCTTTACCTTACGAGTTTACGAGTAGGTCCTGCCAGCATGCAGGTTTTGGCTCGCAAAGCCGGTATTGATCGTGGTACCGCTTATCACGTGGCCCAGACGCTGGGAGAAAAAGGATTGTTTGACATGGTGCAGGAGGGGAAGCGTCCACTATTTCGAGCCACTCATCCTCAGAAACTTTACCAGTACGTTGAGCAGAAAAAGAAGGAAGCCGAACAGCACTATCAGGCTATGGAGAGCATGATAGGTGATCTCGAGGCTTTGTATGAAGTAGGAATGGCCTAAAGGCCGGGTGTTGCCCCTGTTAAAAAAGGGAAATTTCAGGTAAGGTGGTGACATTATGGATTTGCTGCGTAAAGAAGAGGTACTACAACGATTGCAAGAGGAGGGTGTCTGGTCAAAGAAGAGTCTTGGCCAGCACTTTTTGGTGGATGAAAAAGCCCTGGAAACCATCCTTGAAGCAGCCGCCCTGGATGATACTGACACCGTGGTGGAAATCGGCCCCGGAATGGGCGTTCTGAGCAGCCGACTTTTGGAGAAGGTGGAGAGAGTGGTTGCCTTTGAGTTTGACCCTGACATGAGAAGAATCCTCGAGAAGGATTTTCCTGAGCTGGAAGTAGTAGCGGGCGACGTTCTTAAAACCGCTCCCCAAGTTATTCCTGATCTTGGACCGTATAAGGTCGTGGCTAACATTCCTTATCAGATCACTACCCCTCTAATGAGGTTGTTTCTGGAAGGGGGAATACCTAATCCACCCCTTAGCATGACCTTACTTGTCCAAAAAGAGGTGGGAAAACGGTTTGCAGCAGGGGCAAAGATGTCGGATAGGGGATATCTTTCAGTTCTTATCGAGTACTTTTCAGATATTTCATACGTGATGACGGTTCCTGCTAGCTCATTTTTCCCACCACCAAAGGTTGATTCTGCGGTAATACACTTGAAGATGAAGCCTGAGCGGCTGTTTCCGCAGCAAGAGGAGCGAGAGTTCCTGAAGTTTGTTCATCGGTTCTTTATTACCCCTCGCAAGCAGCTCAAAAACGTAGTGGCCGGGATTCGTGGCCTTACTTCGGCCGAAGTTGAAGAAGCCTTTGCAAAAATTGGCCTGCCATTTACGGCTCGTGCCCAAGAACTCACGCTTTTGGAGTGGAAGGCGCTTGATGAAAGTAGCTTGTAATATATGAATGACCTTAAACCATCGACACTCTATATAATAGCTACGCCGATCGGAAACATGGAAGACATGACCGCTCGAGGTATGAGGGCGTTAGCTGAATGCGACGTGCTCTATGCCGAAGATACTCGGGTTACTAGGAAGCTTCTTGATCGGTATGAAATCAAGAAATCCCTCTTTTCTTATAGGGAGTCTGCCGGTCCCGGACTTGTGCAAAAGACTATCTCAGAGATCATTTTTCATCTGAAAGAAGGAAAATCCGTTGGGTATGTGAGTGATGCAGGAACCCCTGGGATCTCTGACCCAGGAAGCTATTTGGTGAGCAAGGTGAGGGAGGAAGGCTTTGAAGTTTTGCCGATTCCAGGGGTCAGTGCCTTGGCAACATTACTTTCAGCCACCGGCTTTCCTTCGCAACGTCCGCTCTTTGTGGGATTCTTACCAAAGAAAAAAGGTCATCAGACGCTTATGGGAAAGTTAGAGTCAGCTCTGGATTCAGGGGTTTGTGATACCATTGTCTTGTATGAATCACCTGAACGAATTATTAAATTACTCGAGGAATTAAAGACCTGGAAGGCTTCTCTCAGAGTATGCGTAGGAAGAGAGCTTACGAAATTACATGAAGAATTGTTAGTAGGTACGACCGACGAGGTATATGAAAAATTACGAGCCAAGACATCGATCAAGGGAGAAATAAGCCTAGCCATTTGTAAGGAATAGCCATGAAACCTTTTTACATTACTACTGCAATTGCCTATCCAAATGCCAAACCCCACATTGGTCATGCTTTGGAAATGGTGCAGGCTGACTTTTTGGCTCGGTACTATCGACTAGCCGGAAGAGAGGTATATTTTTTGACAGGTCTCGATGTGCACGGCTTGAAGATTCAGCGTACAGCCGAGAAGGCAGATCTGTCCCCTTCTGATTTCGTTAATAAGATGAGTCCAGTCTTCACTGACATGGCAGCCAAGCTCGGGCTGACCCACGACCGCTTCATCAGGACTGACGATGAGGATCACATAAGGACTGCCCAGGCATTATGGAACCGCTCTTTGGCGAATGGCGACATTTACAAGAAGAACTACCGAGCCTGGTACAACGTAAAGGAAGAAGAGTTTTTGGGGCTGGTTGATGACATTCCTGATTCGTCGGTCTTTGAGGTTGATCCTCAGTTTATTGAAATGATTGATGAGGAGAATTATTTCTTTGCCCTTTCCAAATATTCGGACCAGGTGGCTGACTTGCTTCGATCCCAGGAGTATAAGGTAAGTCCGAAGAGCCGTTTAAATGAGCTTATAAACTTCATTGAAGCAAAAGGTCTGCAGGACGTTTCAATTTCACGAGAAAAAAGTAAGCTTGGATGGGGCGTGCCAGTGCCAAACGATCCTGACCAGGTAATGTATGTATGGTTTGATGCTCTTACTAACTATCTAACTCCTGTATGCACCGTAACTGAAGAAGGTGACCTGGTTCCAGGTGAATTATGGCCAGCTGACATTCATTGTGTCGGGAAGGATATTAACCGCTTCCACAGTTTGCTGTGGACTGGAATGCTGCTTTCGGCAAAGCTGCCAGTGCCTAAGGAGTTGCTGGTACATGGGTTCATTACTTCTGGAGGGCAGAAGATGAGCAAGAGTATCGGAAACGTCGTGGACCCCATGGAAGTGATTGAGTCTTACGGTACCGATCCTGCCCGCTGGTTTCTTTTGAAAGAAGTGCCGACAACCGGAGATGCTGACTATACTGATGAACGAATGAATCAGGTTTATACTGCCGATTTGGCCAATGACCTCGGTAATTTGGTAAGTCGAGTTTGGAGCATGTGTCAGAAGTACACTGAAGGAAAAGTACCTTCAGGTTCTGGGGATCTCAATAAGGAAGAAATGTCGGTCGTATCAGATGCCTGGTCAAAGTATCACGCCTCAATAGAAAAACGGGAGATTCATTCTGGATTGGCTGCTGCCCATTCCTTGCTCGTTTTTTGCAACAAACGAATTGATGAAAGGAAGCCATGGGTACTTGCTAAGGATCCGGCTGCTCGGCAAGAACTGGAGTCCTTGTTATATGGACTGCTCGAAGTGATCAGAATGGCGGTCATTATGATCTCACCTGCTCTTCCTTCTGCTTCCGTAAAAATCTTTGAGACCGTATTTCCTTCTCTTCTCAGTGAGATCGGCTTTGAGCTTGGTTCGAAATGGGGCTTGCTGGAACCCGGAACAGATTTGGGTACAGGTCCGGGAGTGCTCTTCCCAAAGAAGGAGCAGGCATGATTGACACTCATTGTCATCTTAATTTTCCTGAGCTGGCCCATGACTTGCCAGGTGTTTTAGAGCGGGCAGAAAAAGCAGGAGTTACCAAGATCATAGTGCCAAGCACTAATGCTTCCGACTCTACCTCGTCCGTCAACCTAAGTGAAATATATCCTACTGTTTTTTCTGCAGTAGGCATACATCCTTGCGATGCGGAAGGTTATGAGGAAGATTCCAGGAGTAAGTTAAAAGAGCTCCTGCAAGGAATAAACTCCATTGTATCGATAGGCGAGGTAGGCCTTGATTATTACCATTTTGAAGACTGCAAGACCGATGAAGATCGAACGGCTCGCAAAGAATTACAAAAAAAAGTCTTCATTGAAATGATTGAGCTTGCCAAGAGTTTTGGTCTCCCCCTTATCATTCATAGCCGTGACGCCTTTGCCGACACTTATGCCCTCCTTAAAGAATATGCTTCTGGCCACCCAACGGTAATCCACTGTCTTACCGGCACTTCAGAAGAAGCGGCTGCTTGGATAGAGCTTGGCTGCTTTATCTCTTTTACTGGCATTATCACCTATAAAAGAAATGAGGAGCTGCGGGATATGGTAAAAACAGTGCCTCTTGATCGAGTAATGATTGAAACTGATGGCCCTTTCTTGGCTCCCGAAGGATTTCGAGGCAAAACCTGTGAACCGGCCCATGTTCGGCAGGTGGCAGATTGCTTGGCTGCGATTCATGATGTTTCCTTTGATGAGGTGGATCAGGTAACCACGGCAACAGCCGAACGGTTTTTTGGAATATGAAATCGGTTTCGATAATCGTGAGGGCCTACAATGAATCTGCCCAGCTTAAGCTCCTGCTAGAATCGCTTAAATCTCAGGATTATCCCCGGGAACTTATTGAGATTGTCGTAGTAGACAATGGCTCAAAGGACGATACGGTGTCGGTGGCTAAAGAGTATGGAGTAAAAGTTATCGTGCTTTCTCAAGATGATTTCAGCTATCCCATGTCCTCAAATGCAGGAATATCAGCTGCAGCTGGAGAGATAATCGTGCTTGCTTCGGCCCATTCCCTTCCTCTCTCTAAGGAGTGGCTAGGTTCCGGCTTGGTTCATTTCTCCGATGAAAAAGTGGCAGGTGTCTACGGAACGACACTTGCGAGGTGGAAAATGTCCTGGATAGAATCTGTCGCAACCTATCCGGTTTACTGGATTTTGAAGTTACGAGGGGCCTATGCGGTAAAGAAAAAGGGGATCGGCGTACTTGGCGCCACAAATTGCGCTATCAGAAAGAGCTTATGGATAGATCATCATTTTGATGAATCTTATGGTGCGGGAGGCGAGGACACTGAATGGGCGGGATGGGCGCTCTCCAAAGGTCTGAAGGTGATTTTTGAACCAGATTTCAGCGTGTATCATTCTCATGGACATGGTATTGTCGGATATATAAAGCAGAGAATACTGTGGCATAAGCTTCAGTATCCCCGGCCTTTTAGCAAGAAAGAGTTATCTTTTCGGAAAGATATTAAAGAATAGTATGCCCAAGGTTATCGTAGCAATGTCAGGAGGAGTAGATTCCTCAGTTACGGCCGCGCTTTTGCAGCGTGAGGGCTTTGAGGTGGAAGGAATGTTCATGAAAAACTGGTCACCTGAAACAATCCAGAGCCTCACTGATTGTCCTTGGGAACAGGATCAGGCTGATGCGGCAGCTGTCTGTGAGCATCTGGGGATCCCCTTCCGCTCTATTAACTTTGAAAAAGAATACAAGGAACGGGTAGTCGATTACTTCTTAGCTGAATATGCAGCAGGCCGGACTCCCAACCCTGACATCATGTGCAACAAAGAGATTAAGTTCAAAGCATTTTTGGCTGAGGCAGAGAAAATGGGGGCTGACCTTATCGCTACCGGGCACTATGTTCAAAAACATGAAGAAAACGGTGTCTTTTATGTGAAGCGTGGAGTTGATCCTCGTAAAGACCAGTCATACTTTCTTTGGACACTTTCCCAAGCACAGCTTTCCAGGTCTCTCTTTCCCCTTGGATCCATGCAGAAATCAGAGGTAAGGAAGCTGGCTGAGGAGTTTGGTTTGCCAACTGCGACTAAAAAAGATAGTCAAGGAATCTGTTTCATCGGTCACATCGATCTCAAAAAATTCTTAATGGAGCAGATCAGTTCTTCCTCTGGTTCTACTTATTTATTGCCTTCTCATGACGAAAAACTGACATTTTCAGAGCGCATGGCCAAATCAGTGGTGGCCGGTAAACACCAAGGGGCTCTTTTCTATACCTACGGTGAGCGGGGAGGTGCCGTGCTTGATAATGGACTGTATCGAAAGGCCAGAGGAAATGCAGATGTTCCTTCTGTATATGTTGTCCATAAAGATTCCCAGCAAAATGCCCTCTATGTTTCCGAGGAACATAATGACCCCGACCTCTACTCCAAGGAAATAATCGTAGAAGGTTGGCAGGGAGTCGAAGAATTGGAAGGGGAGACGTATTGCCAGGTTCGGTATCAGCAGCAAGAGCGCTCACTAGCGGTCTCTCTACGAAAAGAAGGCGACAAGATGGTTGTAAACTTACAAACCCCGTTATGGGGGGTGGCTGCAGGTCAATCGCTGGTTTTGTATCATGATGATTTGGTTATGTGTGGAGGAACTATCGCAGGCCATAAAAAGGGGAATGAGGAGGCCTGGTATGTATAGCCAGTCTGATCCGGTTGGAGTTATCAACGGGGTGGGGGATGTGGCGAGGGCCAACCTGGAGAAACTTGGCATTCGAACGATCAATGACTTGCTCCAGTGGTATCCGAGGGATTATTTGGATGCTTCTAATCCTACGCCTGTGGCAAAGGTTCCTTTTGGAAGGCTTGTTGCGGTTCAGGTGACGGTGCAATCAGTTGAGAGCCGCCGAACTAAAAATCGAAATCTGCAGATGCTGGAAGCGGTTTGCGGGGACGAATCGGGGGCTCTAAAGGTGCGTTGGTTCAACCAATCTTTTCTCAAGCAAAAACTAAAACCGGGGTCTGTCTGGATTTTCATTGGCAGCGTCAATCGTTTTCAGGGTGAGTCCATAATGATGGGGCCGATCATCGAAGAGCGTCCTCGCATCCTTTCAATCTATGCTCAGACCAAGGGCCTGACTTCTCGTATGCTGAGAGGTTATCTGGATTGGGTATTGAAGAATGTCGATCTTAAAGAGGGGGCCATTCCTGAAGAAATAACCTTGAAAGAAGAATTGTTGGCACATGACAAGGCACTGCTTGGCATTCACCAGCCTGAAAACCTTGAAGAGAGAGAAGTGGCGTTCAAGCAGCTTGCCTTTGAAGAAGCCTTCTGGTTCTTCGTACGAATGGCTCTTTCAAGACGGGAAGTGGTGGAAGAAAAAGGGATTCCCATCCAGGCTGATGCTGAACTCCTAAAAGAATTGGTAGGCTCATTACCCTTTGAGCTGACTCCAGGACAAAAGCGATCGGTATGGGACATGGTCCAGGAAATGGGTTCTGGGCACCCCATGACCCGGCTTTTAAACGGAGATGTTGGCTCTGGAAAAACCGTGGTAGCAGCCTTGCTTGCCGCAGTGGTGGCAAAATCCGGATATCGGACGGCGTTATTAGTGCCTACTGAGATCTTAGCTAAGCAACATTACGAATCGGTTAAGAAGTTATTAGAAAACCACGGAGTTGGGGTTTCTATGTGGACGGCTGCCCAAAAAGACGCTCTGGAAGGTTCAAACGTGATAATTGGAACCCATGCCTTGCTTCATAAAAAAGAACCTATTCCCGATCTTGGCCTGGTTATTATTGATGAGCAGCATCGTTTTGGAGTCAAGCAGCGACATTTGCTTCGGCAGAATCAGGAGCAGTCTCCCCACATGCTCTCGATGACGGCTACTCCGATTCCTCGGACACTAGCTTTGGCGCTTTATAGTGACCTGGCGGTTTCAATCCTACCTGACAAACCCAAGAACCGTTTGCCGGTTCTTACCAGAATCGTGCATTCCGAGCAGCGGGCCGCCATGTATCAGAAGATTGAAGAAGAGCTGACAGCGGGCCATCAAGTTTTCGTACTCTGTCCGCTTATTGAAGAAGCAGAGAAAAAAGAAGAAGTGGAAGGGGCGCAGTTCACGATTCCTACCGAAGAAGAGCAACAGGTAAAGGAGAAAAAGACAGTTCTGGCCGAGGTTGAACGTCTTCGAAAGGAGTTTCCTCATTTTGGCACTATTGAAGCCGTGCATGGAAAGATGAAGGCTGATGAAAAACGGAAAGTGATGGAGAGAATGAGTGCCGGAGAAATACAGGTGTTAGTATCGACATCTGTGATTGAGGTGGGAGTGGATGTACCGAACGCCACAATAATGGTGATCGAAGGTGCTGAACGATTTGGCCTAGCTCAGCTTCACCAGCTCCGAGGTCGGGTTGGCCGGGGATCTTCCCAATCGTACTGCTTCCTTTGTCCGTCGGTTCGAAGTCAAAATGCCATGGAAAGGCTTCAAGTTTTAGTGGAGAGCGACAGTGGCTTTGAGCTGGCAGAAGCCGACTTGGCTTTGCGTGGACCAGGAGAAATGATCGGTAGCGTGCAGTCAGGGCTTCCCGACTTCCGGATGGCCTCTCTGACCGACGTAGCCTTTTTGCAACGAATCAAGGCGATTGTTGATGAATATTCGAAGGCTCATCCGGAATTCCTGCAACAGTACGCTAAAATTGCCTATTCCAATGAACTGACAGGCTTGGAATAGCCTTCTTGTCCAGGTTGTTTGGTTCTGGTATAACTGACTCAGAAAAACGTTCGCCGAGTTTTTTGAAAAAATGTGAGGAGCGCACAATGAAAGTCGCGGATCTGAAAGGGTTGGTTAATTTCATGATGGATGAAGAGCCGTGGAAGTATGCGGTATGGGGAACTCCCATTTCCCTTCCATCTGATTCTGGCCCATTACTGGGGGAGGCCATCCTGGTAGTGGCACTCGTCAGGGCGGGAATCCAGGATAAGCGTCCATGGCTGTCCTGTGATCAGTTGAAGCACATCTCGCCTGAAAACCTGGAGGAGACGATCAAGGTGATTGTCGAAGTCAGGCTGAAACATGACGGGCAGATTCCTTTGTGGGTAATACATGCCTGCGAGGTATACGAGGCCAACGGATGGGAGGTGCCTACGGCTTGGATCCTTGTATTGAAGCAGGCACTGGGCCTGGTCTCGTCTGGAATGGAGGCTAACGCCGCACGGAACAGGGCGGCAGTATGGCTGAATGGCCGTGAAGAGGCTGGTTTTACTAGCCCGAGCGAGTATTCTGCGAGCATCGGGCGAGCGCTTGAAAATACTCTAATGCCCAAAGAGGAGCCGGTTCTTTCTTAGGGAGAAGTTGTTTGCATGCACGGCATTCTGTACGAATGCCGTGTTTTTATATATCGGACTAGCTTGTGCGACATTGATTACGATCGGTATGGTCGTCTTATCGATCACTAATACGATTTCATGGAGCTTTCCTATGAGCAGATCCTGAAGTATGCAAAAGAGTGTAAATGGTGGGTTGCGGGAGCAATAGCTGTTTTTATTTTTGTTGGCGCCATATGGTTTCTTCCTGGGGTAAGGGCTTATGCCATGAACGGGCTCGCAGCGGCGTTGCCAATGAACGCAGAGGCAGAACGAGAACAGGCAGAGCGGGAGAAGAAGCTGGGTGAGAAAATGAAATCCCTGCAGGATGCGGTTATTGCTTTGGAAGCGAATAGCCAGAAGAATAATGAGGGCTTGACGATGGCGACAGCCAGAACCGGAGAGGTAGAAACGAGTATCCGGGATGTGCTTCAGGAAATGAGCAATACTGATGCCTTGCTTGCCAAGCAGTATAAGGAGTTGCAGGCAAGTATCCGCAGAGTGAATCAGAACGTTGCTTTGGCAAATAGCATCCAGCTGCCCGACATCATAGAAAATACGACTCCTTCAGATGAGTCTCCAGTCCCAACTCAGCCAGGTAAAATAAATCTAAATATGGCAACGGCCGCCCAACTTGATGAGCTGCCAGGAATAGGGCTTACCTACGCCAACCGTATCATCGAATACCGAGAAAAGAATGGCAATTTCAAGACATTGGAAGGAGTTATGGAGGTGAGCGGCATAGGTGAAAGCCTCTTTGCTAAAATAAAAGATCTGATTACGCTTTAAATCTGGATTTTCTTAGAATAATGCGATATAGTATACCGGTAGTCGCATCTGCCGGGGTGGTGGAATGGTAGACACGCATGCCTTAGGAGCATGTGCCGTAAGGCGTGAAGGTTCGAGTCCTTTCCCCGGTACCAAAAACAACCAGCCAATTTTCAATGCTAGTCCTCGCTCTTCAGAAATGGAAGCTGCGGAGGCAATGAAAATTGGCTGGTTGTTTTTGTATGGGTGAGAGGAGGACTCGAAACCAAGGTTCGATGGCGAGCCCTTCAGCGAGCCGTGGAGCTTCCTTGGCTTTTCTGTGAAGAGCGAAACCGTCCTTTTCCCGTCTTTAAAAATAATAGGCTGTATTGATAATAATCAGCCATAAGAGTATAAGAGAATGGTTCAGTCCTATGGAAAAGGAAGTGATTCACTTGAAAAAAAGTAAAGTTAAAGAGGGCGGCAGGACTTACGGATTAATGTTTTTAGAAGCTCGTGGAAATAGAAGTCAAAAATGGTCGGCTGAAGTAGTGGGAATAAGCCAGTCAACAGTCTCAAAGATTGAGTCTGAGGACATCTTTCCAAGCTATGAGTTAAGCTCTGCTTTGTGTGCAAAACTTGACATAGACTTGCAAAAATTTTGGCATTCAGTTGAGGTTGCTAGACTTCAAAAGAAGCAGCAAGAATTAAGCCAAACTGATTTGTCTTTTCATCCTCCCGAAGTTGAATCTCTTGCGGCTGAGAAAACTTCCGACACAAATCTGCCAATCATTCTGTTTCGTAAGGAGTTTAATCCCGAAGAGATGGTTGTGGTGATTCGCTTGAAAGCTAGCGATCCTCAGACGGAAGAACGCATGAAATTACTGATAAGCGATAAGGGTTATCGGTGCTATGCAGTTCTGCTCGTCAATGAAGTTAAGGACGGAAAGCAATCGCAAGATATTCTGTATATTCTGGCATCGAATCATGTTTCCGTATAATCTTTGCTGAGTCAAAATGGTTTCTGAGCGCAGCCCAACAGAGGGACTGCGCTCTTTTATTTAAAATATTGGCGAGATCGTTCGAAACTAAGTTCGACGATAAACCGTGGAGCCCCCTTAACTCATTGACCGGCCTGACCCTCTCCTGTATAAGGATAGGTAACTCAGCTCTTCATTGCAGCGAGAAACTTTGGAGGCATTAACATGTCAATCGGTACGCAAAATGGACCAGCGGTTGAAGTTGGAGATCTGGATGTGTCAAATCCGTCTCGTGGATTCACTTTTCCCGATCCTTTCACGACAGAAAGGAGAAGCGGGTATTTTGTTCCTTGGAGTGTAGCTTCTTTCAATTGTGGTGAAGTGCTTGGGATCGTTGGTGAGGACTGGGACCCGGTGCACCGCTATCTTGTCGTAGTTTCCACTGTAGTGAATAACCCTTTAATTGTAGTGAGGGAATTTGAAGCAGCGGCCGATGGAAAAGAGGGGATGAACTACCCTTCCAAGGTGGTTGAGCCACCTGGCGAAATGGAAGTGCTTATCGAAGGAATAGTGGCAATGCTCACTTTTCCCCGTTATCTTTCCTATTCCACAGAGCGGGGGAATGAGCAGCTGGAGAAGGTGCAAGTGGCGGGCATTGGCATTGAACCTGAGTTAATGCCCTAAGGGCGTGGTCAGCACTCTTGAGCAGTCATTTCAAAACGACTCGTACATTTTCGGGTCGTTTTTTTTGTGCCTATTTTATTTCTTCAAATCCTTCAGCTCACTGGCCACGTTCCAGAGCATTTCAAATACCTGTCGTTGGGCTTGACTGAGTACGGCGCTCTCAATAATAATTCCGATCAGTTCATTTTTTACGAAAGAAACCGTGGCGATTTTGTTGGCGTATACATTCATCTCGATGGCTCCTTGAAACTGGGAAGGATCAAGCAGGCGAGTATGGCGGAGCTCTTTGGGATCACGCTCGGCCACATTGATTCCACCGGGAGTGGAAGGAGTGAGGGCTCGCATGCTGATTTCTCCAGCTACCCGGCGCTCTTCTCAGGGCTTTCGCTCGCAAGTCCGAGTAGTCCAGGGAGCGCCTCTTCAAACGTGTTAAGTTTGCTCTTTTGCAACGCAAGAATTTTTTTTGGATCCTCTGCCCTGTAGCGACGTGTTGAGCCGGAAACAGGGGAGACAAAGCCTTTTTTCACCAGGCTGTCCAAAATAATATACGTAGTTGGCCGCTTTATTTCAGCCTTGGAAGCTATTTCGCTTTACTTTATTGTCAACTATTATAACATATATTTTCAACCTTATTCTATACTCTGGTATTTAATTATTATTTAATCTTGTCATAATACTTGACAAGATAAGTTTATTGCCGTAATATACGAGCTGCATTCAGACGTACATTAATTCTTTGGAGAGTGAAGAGATGGAGAGCTCACAAGCGCCAGGTGACTCAGGGAACAGCAGGGAAGAAGGGTCATTTTATTCCCATTTTGTTTCGGGGACTGTCTATAACCAAGAGATAAACGCCCATGTTTATGTCAAGGAAGCGGACAATTGGTTGGTGGGGCAGATTGCCCGGCTTAGCCAAGACAAGAAAGGGGAGATTCTTAGGATTGCGGACTTGGGTGGAGGCCCAGCCAGGATGGCCCAGACTTGGGCGTCCATACGTAATCTTGAAGCGGACATTGTGGATCATGATCCGCAATTTGTAGCCGACGGGCAACAGATCATTGATTCTCTTGGAGTGGGTAGCCGAGTAAGGATGGTTCAAGGTGATATCAGATCCTTTGTTCCTGAAAAACCTTATGACGCCGCAGTCTTGCAAGGAACGGCTCATCATTTTGAAAAAGATGAAGAGGCGCCTGCCTGCTACGCCCAAATAGCCAAGCACTTTCGCCGGGTTTATATTCAGGATGAGATACTACCTGAGTATGACCCAGAAGATGAGACTTCTCGGTTGATCGTGGCCATCATCTGGTATCTGTTTGTTATCAATCAGGCCCAGAGAGGGGATCACGAGACTACGGTCATCGAGGAGATCAGCATCCTATTGGATGAGCTTGGATATCCGGGGCAATCAACGGAGTTTGGTGGGCTTGTTCGCGAAGCGGCTATTTCTATGGGGGAGCTGCTTGATAAAAAGGATT
Organism: Patescibacteria group bacterium; assembly: GCA_020696955.1. The sequence continues at coordinate 14,551 of JAJFBK010000008.1, forward strand.
TTGAAACTGCCAGGCAAGAGGCCAGGGGATTTCTCGACTCCTTGCGAATACGCAGCACTTCTTCTCTTGGCTCTCCATCGAATGAAGGAAAGTCCCGTGGGGATTATAAAGTTTCCCACAGCGTTTTTCTGAAAGAGCTGGCACCTTATTTCCATGTAGTGGACAGAGTGGTATTCGGCGATCTGGAAAACGTAGGGGCGATGGTGACGTACGTATTGGAGAGCAAAATTTCATACAGGTGAATTAGCAATTCATCAATCGATTTCCTGAAAAGCCCGGCACTTCTGCCGGGCTTTTCGTTTGCCTAGAGGGATTCCTGTGATCCAGGTTACTGCGGCTTTTTACCCGGTCCTTCATTATGGATGTGTTCACACATAAAGAAAGGGGTTTATGGACTTAGAGGAGGCGCTACGTCAAGCCAAGGAGAGCTATAATCGATGGGGTCAGAATTTGAAAGAAGTGGAAGAGAAATCAAAGCAAAGGGCTGAGCAGTCAAAACGTCAAAACTCTTTGCAAGAAGTGGGTTCGGACGAGGGTCCTGACAACAAGAGGTAGCTACCCTTGGAAAATCGCCTATCAGAGGCGGTTTTTTATTTGTCTAAAGGGGATTTTTCTCCTAAGATTAATTTACTATGAAGTTCTTCTTTGTAAGACATGCCGAAACCTATGCCAATGCTGAAATGGTCAATCAAGACAGCAGCCCGGTTCTTTCTGAGACCGGACATCTTCAAGCTGCAAAGCTAGCCGAGAGGTTTAGGGATCTTTCGCTGGATATTATTATTTCCAGTCCTTATCCACGATCACAGCAAACTGCCGCAGCAATTGCCGATCAGACAGGAGTGCCAATCATCATGAGCGACTTTTTTACTGAGATAAGAAGGCCATCGGAAATTTTAGGGAAAAATAAGTCGGAGCCCGAAGTGATCGAGATCCGGCGTCTTATGGAGCAGCATTTATCCGATCCGGCCTGGCGCTACAGCGACGAGGAGAATGTGGCTGACGTGAGCGTTAGAGCTGTGAAGGCGGCCCAGTTCCTGCAAACCTTTAGTGGCCAGCGAGTGGGTATAGTCACTCACCATGCCTTCATGAAGGTTCTGGCAGGCGTAATGCTCTTTGGTCCCAGATACGACCACGAAATTCATACCCGCATGTACCACAGGATGAGAGTTGCCAATGCTGGAATATGCGAATTTGATTTGGTAGGAGAAGGGGAGTGGCAACTTCTAGCTTGGAATGAACAAGGTCACTTATAAAGGTATGAGGAATAATCTTGGGCCACTTATTGCGATTATCGGTCCCACCGCTTCAGGAAAGACTGCCCTGGCTAGTTCTTTGGCGGTTACGCTTGGTGGTGAATTGATCTCAGCTGACTCAAGGCAGGTGTACCGAGGCATGGATATCGGTACGGCCAAGGAGAGGAATCTTCCTGTCCCACAGCATTTGATCGATATCAAAGATCCGGAGGAAGGGATGACCGTCGCCGAGTTCCAAGCGCTGGCCTATAAGGAAATCAATAACATTCATGCTGCTGGAAAAATACCTTTTCTGGTTGGTGGGAGCGGACTGTACGCCGAAGCCGTTATGAACGGGTATCTTTTCGAAGAATCTGGGAAAAGTACGGCCTCCCATCCTCGCTACACAAGTTTGAAAATAGGCATAGCCATCGAAAGGGAAGAGCTACGAAAAAGGGTGGCAGCCAGAACCTCTCAGTGGATCGAGCAGGGGCTGCTCGAAGAAATTAAGGGCTTGATTCAACAAGGAGTAAGTCGCGACTGGATCGTCTCTTTGGGGATGGAATACCGGTACTTTACCCTTTACCTAGAAGGGGTATTGAGTTTGGAAGAAGCTATAACCAAGACGAATATCAGTATCAATCAGTTTATCAAGCGTCAGTACACATGGTGGAGGCGGCATGCTGATGTCCACTGGGTGGAGGGTGAGACTGAGGCTGAAGCCCTGGTAAAGGCCTTTTTGCAATCATTTTAGAAAAAGAAAGTTAGTGGCTACCAAAGCCAAAAATTATATTGCTCAGCAGTAGAGCCGGTGTTCAGCCAAAGAGTCGCATGCTATACTTTCACTATGTCTGATCAAGCCAACAACGAAACACAGAGCCCGGTTACCTATTCTGAGCCCAGTACTGCTGCTAAACCTGAAAAGGTGGCCACCACTCCAAAGGAGGCGGAGGCTGCAAAAAGTGTTGAAGCAACTGGACAAACAGCTGAAAAATCCCGTCGACCGCTGTACGGAAGGGCAAAGCCTCAGGCCAAGCTTATCGATACCGTACCTTCTCGTCCTGTTCTCGTAGAGTATCGAGACGTGGTAAAGAGCTACGAGGATCATCTGGTGCTTGATCATATTTCTCTCAAATTATACAAAGGTGAGTTCTTGAGTGTAGTAGGCCCTTCCGGCGCCGGAAAGTCTACTCTTATCAAATGTCTTGCCTTGCAAGAACGGCCAGAAGAAGGCCGAATTATCGTGGCCGGGCGTGACATTACCATGCTTCGTGACCGTGAATTGCCATATTACCGACGTAAGGTGGGAATTGTTTTCCAGGACTTCAAGCTTCTTACCAGCAAAACGGTTTATGAAAACGTGGCCTTCGCCCTTGAAGTTGCCAGTACTCCTTCTAAGGAGATTAAGGAACGGGTTCGCATCATGCTGGAAACCGTCGGCATGTCCTCCAAGGCCGAGAACTTTCCTCACGAGCTTTCAGGTGGTGAGCAACAACGTGTGGCCATTGCTCGGGCTTTGGTTCATGATCCGAAGATTCTGATTGCCGACGAGCCTACTGGAAACCTTGACCCTGTGAATACCTGGGAAATTATCGAGCTTCTTTTCAAGATCAACAAGTCCGGAACCATGGTGGTTTTGGCCACTCACGACCGTGAAATCGTTGATGCCTTGAAGAAAAGGGTAATTACCATGAGGGCCGGCCAAATCGTTTCTGACCAAGAAAAAGGAACCTATCTTGTTTAATATGAATAGCGTATTTCGCATCTTTAGTTACGGCATCCAAGGTTTCCGACGTAATATTTGGCTTTCGGTTATCGCCATCATTACCATGACCCTGACCATTACCACGATCACGGTATTTTCACTTGCCAATATCGTGGCTTCGAAAAAATATCAGGAGTTCAATGAAAAAATCGATTACAACATTTTCTTGCGGGACGCTGCCAGTGAGGCTGACGTTACCAACTTCAAGGACCAGGTCTCTTCACGTCCAGAAGTTGAAAATAGTATTTATCTGAACAAAGACCAGGTGCGGGAACGGTTCAACGGTTTCTTCGGACAGGTGGATGCTCTTAAGGGAATTATTACTGACGAAAACAATCCGCTTCCTCGTGAGATTGACGTAAAATTCAAAGATCCAGGGCAAATCGATCTGTTTGATGAATTTGTACGGCAGGAACGGTTCGGTTCACTGATCGAGAAGACCAGCTACCAGGACAACAAGAACCTTATCTCCACCTACTTACGGCTTACCAATTTCCTAAAGGTATTCGGTATCTCCTTTACGGTTTTCTTCTTGCTCATCGCCATCCTGGTAATTCTTAATACCATCAGGCTGGCCATCTATTCCCGTCGTGAAGAAATTGAAATCATGCGTCTGGTTGGTGCCACCCGTGGCTTTATCCGGGGGCCTTTCCTGGTGGAAGGCGTACTGTTCGGACTGATTGGAGCGCTTATCTCCGGACTTTTGGCTTGGGCGTTCTTGCTCCAGCTGAAAAGCCTGCTTGAAAGTAGTTTCAGCACCCAGTCGGCTAACTTCATTACCGACCTGTTTGGAGGCAGTCTTGGCGGCATCACGAATGCCAGTGGATTCAATACCTTGTTCGCTCAGCTGTTTGCCATTCAAATTGCAATAGGATTGGCTCTAGGAGTCGCTTGTAGCTTTATCGCAATTCGCCGTTACTTGAAAGAGTAAGGGTTCGGCCTTATACTAAGCCCACATATGCAGATTCATTCTGAAGTTTCTTCATCACCTGTCCTCCGATACTGCGCAACTCTCTTTACTGTATTAGCTGTTTTTTCAGCTTGTTCGTTCTCTTCCTATGGAATGGGAACCGTTGAGCGTGTCCAAGCGGCCACGGTTGACCAACTTAATCGCGAAAAAGCCGAGCTTGAAGCCAGGCAGAAAGCTGCCCAGCAGCAAGCCCAGGCTCAAAAAAGCGTGGCTCAGCGAGCAGCTGAAAAAGTACAGGAAGTAAGTTCTCAGATCAACCAGATCCAGGGCAGTATCACGTCGACCACTCAGAATATGGCCCAAACACAGGCTCAGATTGCTCAAAAGAATCAGGAAGTTGCTGAGCTTGAAGGAAAGCTTCGAAGTTATAAGGACACCCAGGATCTCTTGGTCCGCAACATTTACATGCTCCGTATGAGCATGCCTGACCAGCTCATGCTCTTTTCTGACCAGCCGATCAGCAAACGTGAACAGGATCAGGCCCAATTCGAGGCCATGAAGAAGTCATTAGCCAGCATCTATGAAAAGACAAACTCAGCCAAGCTGGCAGTTGAAGGAACCAGGGCTGATCTGGTTAGGCACAGCGAAGAGCTCCAGTCACAGAAGATCCAGCAAGAAGAGCAGCGCTTGGGGTTAGCCAGCGTCAAGCAGGATCAGGCAAGGCTTCAGGAAAATGCCGAAGAAGCAGTGGTCGCCTTGGAGCAGCGTGCTCAGCAGGCAAGGATTGAGCTGGCTAAGAAGGAACAGCAGATCTCGGCTGCCCTTACCGCCGCTATCAATGCTAACAGAGGAGGAATCAGTTCCAATGCGGCTCAGGGGAAACGAGTTCGTCGGGGTGAAATTGTGGGGCACCTGGGAAGCACGGGTAACTCGACTGGACCTCACGTTCACTTCGAGGTTCGTGTAAACAATAGCCCCGTAAATCCTCGGCCTTATGTCAGCAACGGAACCCTCAGCTGGCCGGTAAGCAACTATGTTATTTCACAGGAATTTGGCGTAAGAGGTGCTACTAGTTACTATGACGCTCATACCGGAATGGACTTGGCCGGACCATACGGCCAGCCAGTAAGGGCTCCGGCGGACGGCACGGTTATCCTTAACCAGTACTATGGAGGTTATGGATATGCTTGGGCACAACAGCTAGACAACGGTCTCGTAGTCCTTCTCGGACACATGACCGGAAAGTAAAAAGTACCGCAGGCAATTGGAGCCTGCGGTTTTTGATTTCAAACCAATCCAGAGCCTTAGCGGGACCTTCAACTATGGTTTTTTAGAGGGCTTGGACGTATACTGGAGCTATGTCTATTTCACAACGAAACTCAACTTTTGGTCGGCGTGTTCTCCTCTTGGCTTTGGTGTGCCTGATGGTGCTTGGCAGCCTTGCACTTGGCTTTTATGTTGGTAGGTATAACCAGGTTATCACTTCTTCCATACCTAGCTACATCACCAGCCCTTTCGGAGCCAACAACGATCATAAAAAAACCGATCTCAGTCTCTTTTGGCAGGCCTGGAATGCCATTGACCAAAAATATTACGGCCAAATCGATGACGCAAAGCGTATCGACGGTGCTATTGCAGGGATGGTTGCCAGTCTTGAAGATCCTTACACCGTTTACATGGAGCCAAGCGCCAGCGAGAGCTTCCTTTCAGATTTGGAAGGTGAGTTCAGTGGTATCGGAGCCGAGCTCAATGTGAAGGACGGCCAGTTGGTAATCGTGGCGGCTTTAGAAGGGACTCCGGCTGAAAAGGCAGGCCTGAAAGGGCAGGATGTCATTCTGGAAGTGGACGGTAAGAAAACCTCTGAGATGAGCTTCGATGACGCCATCAGTAGCATTCGAGGACCAAAGGGCACCGAAGTCGAACTGACCATTGCCCGTCAGGGGGCTGAGTCAAGCCTTAAGGTCAAAATTTCCCGTGACACCATTATCGTCAAGAGCGTAAAAAGCAGTGTCATTGGTCAGAATGAATCGATCTCTTATATCAAGGTGAACCAATTCGGAGAAGATACAGCCCAATTATTGCAGGATGCCCTTGCCGATGCGGTAAGTTCTGGAAAGAAAGGGGCGATTTTGGACTTGAGAAACAATCCCGGTGGATATCTAGATACTGCCATTCAGGCAATTGGCATGGTCTTGCCTAAGAATCCTCAAAGTGAGAATGCCGTACTACGAAACCGCACTGCCGTCATCGAACGCTTCAAGGATGGAAGCGAGCAGTCCCATAAGTCACAAAACGATCCAGTGGCAGCTTCTCTGCCCATTGCGGTATTGGTGAATGGGGGAAGTGCTTCTGCCTCAGAGATCTTCGCTGGTGCCATGAAGGACTACGGACGGGCAAAGGTCATAGGAACCAAAACTTTTGGAAAAGGAAGCGTTCAGGAATTGCAGAAACTCAACAATGAAGGAAGCGTAAAGGTGACGATTGCCAAATGGTTTACGCCGGCCGGTACCGGTATTGACGGAATTGGGGTTGAGCCAGACGTAGTAGTGGAAGTTCCGGCAGAAACAGAGCTGGGCACTACGGATCCTCAGGCTCAGAAAGCCCTGGAATTGCTTCAACAATAGAGACATAACCTAATCGCAATAGTATGGCTAACCCGCCTCTCCCTAATCAGGACCCGCTTCAGTCTCCAGTTTCTGGAGGCCAGGTTCCTGTAAGCGCTCCAACTCCTTCGCCTACCAATTCTACGCCACCGCCTGCAACCGCCTCCCCGTCAGTTCAGCTTTCAGTTCCGGCTACCAATTCTCAGTCTGAAGATACTCAAAGTTCGATTGATAAGGAGCTTGAGTCACTCAGCCCGTTTACTATAATGCAAAAGCGAAAACCGGTAACTCAAGCCCCGCCACCAGCTCCGGCTCCCGCACCAGTTCAGTCTCCAGTCCCAGCGCCAGCCTCACCTTCTCCTGCGCCAATTCAGTCTCAGCCTGTGCCGGCACAGCAGTCTGGCCTTACTCGGGAGGAGCTTATTAAGCAGGCAGCTACCGCTTCAAGCGATCCCTTTATTTTGCCGACCGGAGTTCCTCAGCCAGCAACCCCAGCCCCATCACCGTCGCCAGCATCTCAAGTTGTCGCTGCGTCTCTGCCAACTCAGACGATTCCTTCTCGGCCACCAATGCCTCCTGCTCCCATTCCACAGGCTCCTCGTCCGACACCTCCTGTGCCTGCTGCCCCTGTTGCGGCTTTGTCTATAGAAAAAAAAGAAGCTCTTACTCCACCTCAAATGGCGCAGCCTGAGAAGAAGTCTGGCGGTTCAAAGGTCGTATTGGCGGGTGCCGGTCTCTTGGTTGCCCTGGCTCTTCTTGGCGGCGGCGGATATGTCATGGCTTCTGGCGGTAGCCGCATTCCCGTTCTCTATACATTTGCAACCGGACTAAAGACCGATGGTCTAGGGGTAGCCAAAGATGCTCTCGCTTTTGTCGCTGCTCAGAATTCTTACCAGCAGGCAGGATCTACCCGGATCAGCCTTCAGGAAGCGAGCGATTCATTAGGAGGCACTTCAACTCCTCTTACCTTAATTGCAAGCCAGGCCACTGCTGCCGAGCCTCTTCATTACCGATCTTCTAATAAGGCAACTACCGGCCGGCTGGGCATTACCTTCAATGCCAATCCTGAAATTCCTGTATATTTCACTACCACTTCTGATGTTTTGGAGGAGGGTGAATGGCTCTTTAACTTGCCTGCAAATACTGTAGACCCAATGGTTGCGGCAAAAGGGGAAGACGTTAAGAAGAGTTTGCTTTATCCGGCCCTCGTGCCACTGTCGTTAACAGATATTCTTTCTTCTCTGACTAAGGAAACTGCTTATGAAAAAGTAGAAGGACGCAGTATTGCGCATTATACCTACGAGATTGATAGCGAAGCGCTCAAGTCATCTTTGCCAGAAGGGGCCAAACTTCAGTCGGCAAAGGCTGATGTGTACTATACGTTCAAGACCAGTGAGCCAATTAAGGTAGTAGTGAAAGGGGTGCTTACCTATGCGGAAACCGATTACGACTTCACTCATGAATACTCCTATGGAAGTTGGGGCAAGGCTCTTGAGACAGGGGCGAACGAAGACTTGGACAAGGTAATTAATTCCGACCTAACCCCAGGCGAGCTTGCTGCATCTTCCTTCAATGCCTTTGTTCCTCAGCTCGGGATAGACTATTCTTCACTGCCTGTAACGCTTGAACCGGGTACCGTTTCTCCTAGCGAGGAGGCGGTCGTCCCATCAGGGGAGAGCATAACGGCCATAGGTGCTAAAATTACTTCGCCACCTCCTGCGCCTCAGGCAGTCGTTTCTCTTGAGGCCCAGCGCCGTGATCAGCAACGCCTTATCGATCTTGGCGATTTGAAGAAAGCCCTTGATAATTACCATGTAAAAGAAGGAAAATACCCGGTAACCAATAGCCTGGAACAGACTCAGAGTAGTCAAACCCTCTTGACGGCTTTGGTTCCAACCTATATTACTGGACTACCGGTAGATCCGCTTCGGAGCACCTACTGGTACGAGTATTCTTCTGACGGCACCACTTACTTTTTGCGAAGCGTTGCGGAAGACAAGGCAAACTCGCAGGCCAAGCCCGGTAAAGTTTATTCATATTTCGAGCTCACTAACTAACTTTTGGACATGACCACTACTTATATTATTCTCGCCATCGTCATCCTGCTGGCTCTCTTTCTCTTCGTTACCTATAACGGATTGGTTGCAGCCCGCAACCAGACTGAAGAAGCCTTCAGTGATATCGACGTTCAGCTGAAGCGTCGTTATGATCTGATCCCTAACTTGGTTGAATCTGTAAAAGGATACGTCAAGCAGGAGAAAGAGGTGCTTGAGAACGTAACCAGGGCTCGCTCAGAAGCCATTTCTGCCGGTGGCCAAGGTTTGGCTCAGCAACAACAAGCTGAGAACATGTTGAC
>JAJFBK010000079.1 GCA_020696955.1 Patescibacteria group bacterium
GTCCGTATGGTTAAGAAGAATGTAGGTGGGGAAAACCTTGAGGTCATGGGTGCAAAATGCCCCGCCACGCTTTCCTGGTCGAGGAAACACGTCTATTTGGCCATTGTCCAAAAAGCTTTGAAATATGGATGCGAACTCGGGATCCAGTTTCACAAAGGCGCTTTTTACGATTTGAACCGCTTCGTCATACTCATACTTTGAATTGTCGGTTCCGTAGGGAACGTTGCGCTCATGATAGGCAAGAGAAGGAAGGCCCAGTAGCGACGCCTTAAGACGGTAATAGCGATGAACGAGAGGGAAACCTTCGGCCACTGCTTCTACCAGGCTATCAACGGTTACCGAGTCGATGTCATCACTAAGGTGTCGCCCCAGATCAGGACGAGACATTGAGCGAAGCTGGTCATTTATCTTTTTATTGAGAAGGACCGAATTAAGCTCCGCTTCGGCGATCTCCCGAATCTCGTAGATGATTTGGTTAATGGCCGCTGCTGCTTGGTCGCGCACTTCCTTGTCAGTGCTTTGCAGCATGCTGGACAGCTCGGGCAAGGTTCGTGACTTTCTTTCACCCTGTTCGTCGACGGTTTCACGCTGCCGTTCACTTAGCTGTCCTGAAAGCATCTGAACCCAGTTTCCGTGCGAGGGCTGAGATTTAAGGGCAAGAATCCGCTCTTCTGCTTCGCTTAGGAGGTGCGAGGCGTTTGCCGCTAAGCGCTCCAAAAAATGTCGATAGTCAGCAAGCTCAGGAGAGTCAATGAATTCCTGGAGCTTCTCCGCAGGGAGCGTTGACAAGGAAAGCTCAAAAAACTGTAGCTTGTTATGGTTCTCCAGGCTCTGCTCATTCGTCTTGTTCAGCCTTGCCTTGATGTCAGGGTTATTTTCTTCCTGGGTACTGCGGAGTCCAAAATAGTACTCAGGAGCTCCGGCGGTACCATGAATGGCGTAGAGAAGCTCGTATTCGTCCAGGGCAGTCTTTAGGGTGCCTACGTCACCAAGATAGGTCCTATTGTCTTGCCAATTGGCAACAAACCTATCTGCCGCTTGGCTCGCTTTGGCCATCTTCTCTTCGAAAGAAGAGTCTGTATCTCCTTGGAGGAGGGGAGAAAGATCCCAGACGGTTTTGTTGGAGGTTGGTCTCATGGGATTACTCAGTTATCCGGTAGAAAAAGGTATGGTTATCGATTACGTGAACTGGCTTTAGATTCTTGAAAGATTCAAACTCGGGAAAGGTGAGTTGGGTGGCAGTAAGCATCAGCAAGGAATCCTTGGGGGGATTCTTGGCATCAAACCGTTCAAGCGGAGTGCCGTAATATCCCATAATATAAGGATTCCACCGAAACTCTCCGTATGTTTTCTCATTGGAGAATCGGTATTTTATGGTATCGGCTACTTCTTTTCCCTGTTGTCCCCAATCAAGGTTGCTGTCATTAAAGTATCTGTACGCTTCTGTCCGTGGCTGAACAAAGGAATTGACATAGCCTAGAAAATGAGGAAATGAGAGGGCCAGAGGAAGGGCATAGAGAGCGATCATAGCTGGAGCCAGCCATTTTGACTTCGAAAGGACGGCGGCTTTCTCAAGCCCAAGAGCCATGGCCAAACTGAGAAAGGGCATGAGGGGTATGATGTGGCGCAGCCCGATGTTTAGCTTGCTCGTAAGTGAGGCTGCCAAGAACAACCCAGTGCTGAAGAGGAGGAGCAAGGCGAGTGGGGATGGCTTGAATATTCTTAGGCCGTACTCCTTTATGGCCAAACCAGCTCCAACCACCAGGAGTATGAGGCCTGCGATCTGGGTTTTTAGGACGTAAATGACAGGAAAATAAAACCATACTCCAGTCGAATAGAACGCTTCCAAAATGTAAGTCGGACGTCCAAGATAAGAAGTTCCAAGTACGAGAAGCAGGCCCTTCACGTAATCTACCGGCAGGAGAAACCGAAGCATGAGTACCTTGTCGAATATCTCTTGTCTAACAGGGACGAGCGGCGGCAGCGAGCGGGAACCCCGAATCGTAAATACATCCCCATTCAGAAGAGTTATTGGCAAAAGATAGCCAAGCCAAATGATGGCAACGGTTATCAATGCACCAAGGCCTAAGTGTTTTACGAATTGAATGAATGAGCCTTTAATAACTGAGACGTAGATCAGCCATAACCCGACGATGGGCGTGAGCATGATAAGGGAGAACTTGGTGATCTGGGCAACTCCGAAAAGCATGGCGAGAATGGCCAGGCTGGTAACTGACGGCTTTTTGTAATAATTCCAAAGCGCCCAGATGACGCCTAAAAAGGCTAAGGCTGCCGGAACGTCGGTGTTGGTAAAATGACCGTGGGCAATCAGGGTGGGGTTAAAAGCCGTAAAAATAAGGGCGAAAACCCCAATCCTTTCTGAAAACCAGGTTTTTCCCAGATAGTATACGAACCAACAGAGCAGGGTGAAGCAGAGGACTCCAGGTATTCGAGAAAGAAATATCATTAAGTCGGCATTGTTGCCACTTGCGTAGAACCATTGGTCAGACCATTCCCGGGCTTCTTGCCACGAGTCATAGACAGTAGGTTCACTCTTACCCCATAATCTCTCATCGTCAGGTGGGAGATTGAGGTCCAAAGCAAAAAGCGGCAGAGCTGTCAGGTATTTGAAAAGATAGGGGTGTTCAGGATCGAACCTGAACTCATGCCGAGTCAGTGCCAGATAAGCCGAAGCCACATGGATGCCTTCGTCAGTGGTGGCCGTCTCGTGCTTAGCCAGAAAAAGCCCGAGGCAGAGTGTCCAGGCCAGAATGAGGGGAACTAAATACTTTTTAAGCATAGCGTTTAACGAGCCTTTTCAGTTACCCGAAAACCGAGGTATTTTCCAAGCATCAGTCGGGTTTGGGCGTCGAGACCGGGAATGGCACCGAAGAAGATACCGAAGAACGGAACTAAGAGCCATTGAAGGTACATGACCGCCACTTCTCGCTTACGTCTTTTGAAGGTAACTATAGAGAGTACCTTGTAGGTGAGGACGCTTGAGATCAGGAGTCCGATCCAGGTGAGGCTTAGCAGCCCTTGAGTGACTGAAATAAAATTGGAAACCAGTACTTGGTCTCGGAAGCTGTCATTAAGAAGGATGGGAATCCAGCCTACGAACCCTACGAAGAAGGAAGAGGTTGCCCATGAGAATGAACCGAGAAAGGCTCGCCAGACGAGCATGAAGCGTGCCACGAAGGGGATTTCTTTGCGGTAGAAACACTCAAGCACGATGTAAGGAAAATGTTCTACTCCGTAGGCCCAGCGTTGCTGCTGAAAGTAGAGGTTTTTTACGGTTCCCCAGAAGTTGTTTACGTTAACGGCGTCCATATAAATCGGGATGAACAGGGGGACTACCCGGAATTTGCCACCGTAATGGAAGAATGAGCGGAAATACTGGCGTGAATCTTCATTGACGATGGAGGTGCTCCAGTAGTTGATCTCTACCAGTGTCTGGAGGCTGGTGGCGTGGGTGGCAAAGCTGATGAGGCGATAGTCGCGAACCGATTCAATGAGCTGCCAAAAGGTGGTTCCGAAAGCCATGACCCGGGAAATAAGCGGCGCTTCCCAGATGTTATTGAAGTAGGTTGAAATCGGCTGAAAGCTGCATCTGGTGCGGTCCGGCAGAACGGAGTAGGCGTAACTGAGACAGAAGAAGTATCTCGCATCGAAGCGTGAGTCAGCGTCTGCAGTAGAAACG
>JAJFBK010000080.1 GCA_020696955.1 Patescibacteria group bacterium
GGTATTGGTATCAACGATTCCGAAAATTTCGATTCCCTGGTGACGAGCTTCTTTGATAGCGTTGTGCTCGTGACTTGGGTCGATAACGAACAAAGCGTCAGGTTTCTTAGTCATGTTGCGAAGACCACCGAATTTGTGGTGCATGCGCTCGACTTCAGCTTCCATACGAACACGCTCTTTTTTGATCATACGACCAGCCGCTTCAGGATCAGCCAAGGTGGCTTCCATCTTTTTCATGCGAGCAATGGACTTTTGCACTTCGGCAAAATTGGTCATAGTTCCACCAAGCCAACGAACGTTGACGTAGTGAATGTTAGTAGCTTCACCGATTTCTTTGACTCGGTCAGTCACCTGCTTTTTGGTTCCTACCAAAACAACAGATTTGCCATCACGAATACGCTCTTCCAAAATGGAAAGAACTTCCTGCAGTTTTACTTGAGTCTTCTCAAGGTCAATGATATGAAGCTTGTCGCGAGTAGCGAAGATATAAGGCTTCATTTTTGGATGCCACTTACCAGACGAGTGTCCGAAGTGCATGCCCGCTTCCATTAGAGTCCGGATGTCCGGAATAGTAGGGATTGCCATACTGTAGCTCCTTGTGCCCAAGAGTGGGCGTTAGCATCTGGTTCAGCGGAAAAGCCGTGACCGCAAGGCGGCAGGAGCGGTTTCCATTCCCAGATGAATGAATGATGTATAGAGACCGAAATAAGGTCTTCCTCTTTATACCTGATTTGCCAGATTGATGCAAGGAAGAGGTAGGAGTTGATAATTATTCCTCCATGCCTTATAACAGACAAATCACCCATACTTGTATGAGTGAAATCCACGAGAGGTGCTTCACCATGACTACGCAGAGAAGCGTATCAATTATTCGTCCTTTTGACATTTTCAAGCCACACCCCAAACTGCGGGCCGGTGTTTCCACTACCTCACTGGGTAATGTCGGATACCAGCCAGGAGCCACGGTTGCTTCTGCCGACATAATCGAGAACCGAAAAATGGCACTCCGGTATTTGGGACTCATTGGAAATACAGTAGTTATGCCTCTGATGCCCCCTGGAAACAGGAGAGAAGCCGAAAGAGTAAGGGATTTGACTGCTCAGGAAACCCATCACAACCTTTGGCGTGGTTCAGCCCATTATTCTTGCTCTGTAGGTGTATCAAAGGATGTAAATACCGCTTTCTTGGCTTATTGCAATGATGATCCGATTATCGTTGCATACGATCCTCGTAAGGAAGCCTTCGGCATCGCTTTTGCGGGCCTCATGGAAACAAATGCCATGGCCCCTACCCTGCTTATCGAAACCTTGATGAGAAAATACGGGTGCCATGCTGAAAATATACTGGTAGCCTTTTCTCCCTGCCTGCAAGGTGAGCTCTCGCTTTTCGATGGCCAAGAGATGGCGTCAATTAAGAACCCTTTGTGGGATAGCTTCATTGTCCAACGGGGAGAAGATTGTTACCAGGTAGATATACCTGGTTTTGCCAAGAAGCAGCTCCTTGAAAAAGGAGTGAGCCCTCAGAATATCGAAGAAGGATGTGACATTTTTCATACTTCTGGTTTTTATTCTGCCACTAGAAGCGACTTTGACGGCCATAAAGATGGGTGCGGATACAACGGAGTCATTATCGGCCTAAGCGACTGCTAAAGCCTTTTTAGCCATAGGTGCCAGGGATTTGTTTCTCTGGCACTTTTTCTTGAAAAAACGCATACATTCTGATTAAATTGCATCAAGCCTCGGCTACATGGATCCCGAAGGAGAGTTATCAATGAGGACAATACCAACGACGACTACCGGTTTCTTCTCGCGCTTTACCGACCTAAGGGAAGCTTGCAGAGCCACCGATGATGAGCAAAAGATGCTCGATGAGGCATCTTATTTAAAAAAACACCTTTCTGATCTTTCTGAAGATCAGAAATACCATGACCTAGACCCGGAAGGCCAGTATGACGCAGTTCATGCCCAAATCTTCCGGAGGCGAGTAAGAATCTTTATCGCTTTCTTCATTCCACTTTCCCGGCTCCAGAAATGAAGCCCGTCGGACCGCATCATAAATGGTGCGGTCCTTTTTGTGAGATCTGGACAAAGCTCGCTTTTTAAGCTATAGTGAACTTCAACTTATCACTATATTTGTACCCGGCCTATTCTTGCCGGAGCAGATTGAAACAACCCCTATGAAAACAGGTATCCACCCTACCTACTACACGATTAGCATTGCTTGTGCTTGTGGAAACACTTTCCAAGCCGGCTCTACCCAGAAAGAGGACATCCGCGTAGAAATCTGCGCCAAGTGCCACCCTCTCTACACTGGTAAGTCCAACCTTATCGACACTGCCGGACGTCTCGACAAGTTCCAGGCTCGTCAGGCTCGTGCTGAAGAACTCAAGAAGCAGGCTACAGACCGAACTAAGTCAAAGGCTGAGAAAATCGACACTGCTGAAAAAACTGAAAAGTCAGACAAATAGGCTCCGGAACACTTTCCTATGCCTGCTGACGCACTCGATCAAGCATTCGCTTCTTTCCGCAAGGAATACCATTCTCTTACAGAGCAGCTGCAAGACAGCGCTCTGTTTGAGGATCCAAAGAAGGCCGCCACTCTGCATCGCCAACATCGTAAGTTAGGCGATCTTTTGGCGTTATATGACGAGAAACAAAAGCTGCTTGCTCAACTCGACGAAAACAAGGAACTGGCCGCCAGCGACGATGCTGAGCTTTCCGAAATGGCCCGAGCCGAAGTCGAGCCCATTGAAAACCGATTGACCAAGATCGAGTTAGAACTTGAAGAGTTGCTACTTCCAACTGATCCCGACGAAAGCAAAAACGCCATTTTGGAAATAAGGGCAGGTACTGGCGGAGATGAAGCCGAGCTTTTTGCGGCAGAACTGTTCCGTATGTATACCCGCTATAGTGAGACACGCGGCTGGAAAATAGAAGTAGCCAACCTTAACCAATCAGAAATTGGCGGAGTCAAAGAAGCCATCGCCACCATTACGGGTGACGAGGTATTTAAGTATCTTCAATTCGAAAGTGGGGTGCATCGAGTGCAGCGGGTACCTGCTACTGAAAAAATGGGCCGCATCCACACTTCGGCCGCCACTGTTGCCATTCTTCCTGAAGCCGAAGAAACCGATATCCAAATTGCTGATAACGAAATCCGTATTGACGTTTACCGTTCCAGTGGTCACGGAGGACAAAGCGTAAATACCACCGACTCAGCCGTTCGTATCACCCACCTCCCCACCGGCATGATAGTTACCTGTCAGGATGAGAAATCCCAACACAAAAACAAGGCCAAAGCCATGGGCGTGCTCCGTTCCCGCCTCTACGAACTAGAACGTCTGAAAAAACAGAACGAACGCAGTGAAGCCCGTCTTGCTCAAATTGGAACCGGAGACCGCTCCGAAAAAATCCGTACTTATAACTTTCCTCAAGACCGTGTAACTGATCACCGCATTGGCCAATCCTGGTCAAATCTTCCAGGAGTCATGAACGGTCAGATCGAACCGATCATCACTTCCTTACTCGATGCCCATAAGGCACAGCTTAAGGCTGCCCAGCTCTAATGACCCTCAAAGAAGCCCTTACCGTTTCCGACCGGACCATTTCTAGCCGGGAAGCAGAGATCTTTTTGCAGCACGTTCTGGGCAAGGAACGAGCCTGGCT
>JAJFBK010000081.1 GCA_020696955.1 Patescibacteria group bacterium
GGAAAAAGCCAAAGTCGATCCAGAGCTGAGCTCCAAATTCGCTCTTTCCTAAGAATGGGAGCCTTACCAGCACAAGCCCGATCATGCCGGCTATAAAGATCCACAAAGCCCAGCTTTTCAGGGCTCGATAATCCAAGAACGTAGCGGCTAGCATGATGAATAGCCCGATAACCGCAAATACTCCCTGCCTAAGTGCCAAGCTGATACCTAGTGAATCAACCGTCAGCACATAAATATAAGAAACGCTGATAGCCGACAGAAGTACAGGCACCACATACAGCCAGGGATCAAGAGTTTTAAACCGATTCCACATGCGATTACTGCTATGAAATTAAGTCGATCTGAATAGTTTGGCCATTGAATGAAATTTCGTGCTCACCCCCCTCTTTCCAGCTTTCTTCAGAAATATCCAGGAAAGCATCCTCTGAGATGAAAGCAAACTGCGCAAGCAGCGGTTCGATGTCGGCACGATGGGTGGCGTTCACCTGAAGCAGCACCCGCTGACCTGGCTGCAATCCTTTTTGTTTTCGCAACTGCTGAATGTTACGCAGCAGATCTCGAGCAAGCCCTGCCTGAATGAGTTCGTCGGTAAGCTCAGTATTGAGCCATACCTGCAAGGATTCGGTTGCTTTGGTCGGAAAGCCTTCTTCGCCCTTCGTAAGTATGGACTTCTCAACGTTTAGCTCGTCTGAAAGAATGGAGAGCAATTCGTCACTCAAGACTTCGTCGGTTCGCACATAGGCTTCGGCCAGCGGCTGGCGAACCTTGAGTTTCTCTGCCGATCGAATAGAAAGACCGAGCTCCACGGCCTCACGAAGAGTCAACATGGCATTCTCTACTGCCTCATCCTTTCCTGCCAAGGAACCTGGCCAGGTTGAAAGATGAACCGACTCCGCCATATCCTCAGTTTTTAGAACCTGATAGATGTTTTCAGTTACAAAGGGAGTAAAAGGCGCCATCATTGCTGCCAAGTTGGTAAGCACGTCATGCATTACCGTGAAGAAAGCCTTGTCATCACGCTTCCTAGAACGACGCAAATACCAGGTTGAAATGTCATCTATGTAAGCTTCCAGGGCCCGTCCGGCTCTCATGAAGTCATAAGCTTCCATGTATCCGGTAACGCTCTCACTCACTGATGCCTGACGACTTAACATCCAGCGATCAAGAACAGTAAGCTCTCCCCCCTCAACTACCAACTCAGAACGGAGCCGCTTCCTCTGATCTTCTGTCGGAGCTTCGAAACCGGAAACATTGGCGTAGGTAACGAAATAATTAAATACGTTCCAGAGTAACAACAAGCTTTTTCGCAAGGTCGTTTGCAGTTCTTTTTTGCTCAGTGACTTGGTTTCTCCAGGAGAATTGACAGTGTACAAGAACCAGCGAATCACGTCGACTCCGAGGAATGAGAACATTTCCCACGGATCAAAGACATTGCCAAGGGATTTGGACATTTTTTTGCCAGTCTCATCGACGATATGCCCCATACAAGTTACCCGACGATAGGGGGATTCATCCTTGATGATGGTACCGATGGCTTGCAAGGTATAGAACCAACCACGGGTCTGGTCTACTGCCTCAGCTATGTAGTCGGCCGGGAAGTGGCCTTGCTTAGCCCTTCCAGAAGCATAGGGCATGGAGCCGGAGTCAAACCAAACGTCGAGCACTAACGGCTCATGAACGTACTCTTCCCCGTCTTTTACCAAGATAACGTCATCCACGTAAGGACGATGCGGGTCAAAACCAGATCCGATAACTGACGGGTCTTTTGCCAGCTGCTTGAGCTCCTCAAAAGAGCCCACACAAAGCACCTTGCCCGACTGTGACGTCCAGACTGGCAGAGGCGTACCCCAGAATCGTTCACGAGATACGGCCCAGTCACGAGCTTCCCGGACAAAATCACCGAAACGTCCTTCTTTGATATGCTCAGGAAACCAAGAAACGGTTTGGTTATTTTCAACTAGCTCAGACCGAAGCTTGGACATTGATATGTACCAGGAATCCTTTGCGTAATAGATAAGGGCGGTCTTGCAACGCCAGCAGAAAGGATAGCTGTGGGTAATAGTTTGTTTGGCGTATAGCCTGCCCTTTTCAGTAAGGTCTTTAAGAATTGGTACCAAAGCGTCTCGCACATACATGCCGGCAAACTCTTTGACGTTTTCAAGAAAATGACCGTCGAGACCCACAGTGTGAACGGTTGGCAAGCCAGCCGCTTTTCCAAGATTAAAGTCATCTTCTCCGTACATGACAGCCGTATGAACAATTCCGCTACCGTCGTTGGTAGTTACGAAATCAGCCGCCAAGACATAATGTTTCTTTTCAGAAGCATCGACCAAAGAGTCGTAAAGGGGCTCGTATTCTAAGCCAACAAGCTCAGAACCCTTCATCTCCTGGACGATTACATACTCGCCCTTGAGAATCTCTAAGCGGGACTTGGCAAGTACATATTCCTTCTCTTCCTGTTTGACCACGACATAATCGATGTCAGAGCCAACTGCCAAAGCCACATTTCCGGGCAAGGTCCACGGAGTAGTAGTCCAGGCCAGCAAGGATCGGTTCTCCTGTCCTTTGATTGGAAAAGAAGCAAAGACAGATACGTCTTTCACGTCTTGGTACTCGGATGCTACTTCAGCGGCTGACAAGCCAGTACCGCAGCGAGGACAATACGGGGAAACTCGATACCCCTTATAAACCAGATCTTTGTCCCAAATCTGCTTGAAAACTCCCCATACTTTTTCGATGTACTGTGGCTCGTAGGTAATATAAGGATTCTGGGTATCGGTCCAATACCCTACTCGTGGAACAAACTTATCCCACTCCTGCTTGAACTCCCAAACGCTGGTACGGCAGGCATCATTAAACTGGGCAATGGAAGCCCTCTGGTCACCTGGAACCAAATTAAGGATTTCCTTCTTACCAGAAAGTCCTAGCTTCTTTTCAATCTGCACCTCCACAGGCAGGCCATGGGTATCCCAACCGGCTTGGCGAGGAACATGAAACCCTTGCATGGTTTTGTAACGCCCAACAAGATCCTTGAAGGACATGGGAACCATGGTATGGAGCGGCGGCTTGGCATTGGCAGTCGGAGGTCCGTCATAAATGACGTAGAGATCCTTGCCTTCATTCTGGCTGACGCTCTTTTCAAATATTTGGTTTTTCTGCCAAAAACTGAGTACTTCTTCCTCAAGCTCCGCAAACTGCGGCTGAGGAGACACTGGCTTGAACATAAGGAGAAATTAACGGGAGATCGTGTCGAGGGCGTGATTGACCAGTTTGTCGGCCACTGCATTCTGAGCCCTGCGCACATGGTTGAATGTCGTCGGAATCTTTAATTCCTGAATGGCAGCCAGCACTTTGGCATGAAGCTGCTGGAGAAAAGGCTCCTTGACCCGGTATTCTTTTCGGATCTGCTTAACGACGAGTTCACTATCAAGATAAAAAGTAAGAGAAGTAATGCCCTGCTGGGCAATAATGGTAGGTGCGATATCGAGCGCATCAAGCACGCCAGTATACTCGGCTACATTGTTAGTGGTTTCACCGATATAACGCTCATGTTCCTGATGGAAATCACCACAGTCAAAAACCACGCCGACTGCTGCCGGACCTGGGTTTCCACGGGCGCCCCCATC
>JAJFBK010000082.1 GCA_020696955.1 Patescibacteria group bacterium
GCTGCTAAGGGAGTCAATGAACTGTTTTCCGTTTCGAGTAAGCCCGTACTTCTCGCCTTGTTTTTCCACGAGCCCTTTTTTGAGTGCCTGACCTAAATGATACGTAAACACGTTTCCTTCCACCGCTGGGGGACGGAGACTGCTGTAGCGAGCAGGGTTCTCATTCATGAGCGTGCGAAGAATATGTTCTTGGATGGAATGCATAGTACTTTTCAGGTTAATAGAAAAGGAGATATTTGTCGACGCAATTTTATTCGACTAGATCCTCCTGAAGCTACTTTCTATGATTGGTCCGTAAGCTTACAACGTTTAGGAAGGAAAAGGAGCGTGCGGTATGGTTCAGCCTTATGTAGGAATCACTGGTTTTATGGAACAGAAGGAGATTGTCCATTTGCTAGAGCGGGTTCATGACTCGCAGTGGAACGGAAGGCGACTGATGGTAGGGGTATTGGTTAGCCAGAAAACGAAAGCTGGCAGACAGAACAAATGGGTGGGAAGTTATCCATACATAGAAAAGGTTCCCGAGTTGTTCATTGCGGATAATCGGTGTCTCAACCTCATCCATTACAACACTGATCAGCCGGAGCGATTGACTGAGGAGCTGGAAGAGCTGTTGGAATTGGCCGGTGAGAACTGTCATGGTTTTCAAGTGAATGCCTGCTGGCCGTCCGCAGAGGAATTGTCTGGACTTAAGGCTCGACATCCCCAGTTGAGAATCGTCTTGCAGGTTGGCAAACAGGCCTTGGAGCAGTGTCATTACTCTGAAGCTGCAGTACTCGATAAGATAGCTTCTTATGCCGACACAAAGGCTATCACCGATCTTCTCTATGATCCAAGCGGAGGCTTGGGTGTGTTTTCAAACCCCGATACGGCCTTGCCGATATTGCAAGAGATCTCTGCATCTTGTCATAGCATCGGAATCGGTTTGGCAGGAGGCTTGCGGGCAGAAAGACTGCAAAAGCTCTCAGGAGTTGCTTCCCAGATTCCTCAGCTTAGTCTTGATGCCCAGGGGCAATTACGCTGGCCTGAGGATGGGCCGCATACGAACCGGCTTGATCTCTGCAAGGCTTATGCTTACCTGGTTGCCGGTCTCACCCTCTTCAATCCAGGCGTGTCTTAGGTTATTTCGATCCACTGCCAATTTCTTGGCGGTGGATTCTTCTGTCTGGTTTTGAAAGAAAAAAGCTCCAGTTCGAAATTGAGCTGGAGCTTAGTAAGGGGGTTATTCTAAAATGAACTTGTTCCTGAAATACTCATCAGGATTCTCAATGCCGTTTTCTATCAGGATAGAATATGCGTATCCGAGGCACTCATCAGGCGGAAGTTTTGCAATATCGGAATATTCAACCGGGGTTACCACCTCCATGCAGGCATTAGCAATATCAAGTGGCCTTGGCTCAATGTTGTAGATAAGGCGAATGCAAGTGTCCTCATCCTCGATCAAATTGAGCAACAGAGACTCCTCTGGAGTGATCCATACCATCTTGGTGTGTTCCCCAGGGTTTAGCTTGATGGTCGGTCGTTCTTTTAAAGTAAGCCGGTAGGTGTGGTACTCGATGTCGTACTTCCGGTATCTTACAAAAACGGTGTGGCAATGCTCCAAGTCTTCAGGCATTGCCTTGATGCCTGCTTCCTCTTCAAGTTCGCGTATCGCCGTCGATATTACTGGCTCTCCTTCGGTCACTTTCCCGGCTGGAACGCACCAGGTATTGGGCTCAGGTTTGGATGAATGCCTGCGGAGCAAGAGTATTTCTCCGTTATGTTCGCAGATAACGCCTGCAACTACCATCGCAGGATTAAAGTCCTGTGGCTTCGTTTTGTAAATCATGCAAGTCTCCTCTAAGAAGCATGGTTAGGTAATACCATGAAACCGATAAAAAATCCAGCCTGAAAGGATTAAAGAAGCCCTACCATTAAATATGGCAGGGCTTTCGGGACTTTGGCGGGTTGTTTATCTTGCGCACTGAGGCGATCCGTCTGGATTTGCCAAGATGAGACCCTGGGCTTTTTGGAAGACTTCGGCATACTGCTTCTTTTCGGCGTAGAGGCCAAACGGATCGTAGCGCTTGTCCTTTGCTCCACCGTCAGGGGTTCTCGTATAGACTTCCCAGTGAAGGTGAGATCCATGAGGATCCCAGGTCTTGTCCTTCTTTGGATCTACAGAGACAGGATTTGCAGGTGTCTCATCATAGCCCAGTCGGAGACCGGTATAGCCAGCATGTCCGATTAGATCGCCTCGTTTTACTGGTTTGGCATTCTTCTTGAACTCTTCAATCGGCACATACAGAGCCTTTCGTGGCTGCCAATTACCACCTTCCAAGGTTGGAGCCATGTAGGGAACCAGCTTGTCATTCACTCCGCTCAAATGGGCATAGAGTGAGTAAAGTTGCGGCCCCTCGTGCCAAATCTGAATGAAAAGCCCTAATCCGTAGCCAATGATACGGCCTTTTGAGTCGGTCATATCGTAGGTATGATACGAAGCAACGGCCATTCCGTCAGCTGGGGCGTATACTTCCGTTCCCCATGCTACTGGAAAATCAACGGCGTAATGGGTGGGAATGTCAGGGTGGATGCTCTTTTCGTCCTCGCTGTAGAGCCAGCCTTGGGATACTTTCAAAGGGCTGACATTTTTTGCGAGAGGGAGTGCTAGAAAAGGTGGGGGCTGATCCATGCTAGGTGCTTCAGCGCTATTTGTCGGGAGGCAGCCAGAGACAGCTATGCCTAATGCGATCCAGCTCATTTTTCCTGCAGGGGACATGGTAAGCTCCTTGAGACTTCCTTCATTCGGGGAAGGGTAGCCATTCCGTTCTTTGTATATCTTTATGAACCATATGTCAATCAAAAAGGCTATCGCTTGCTAGCGATAGCCTAAGATTTTTTGCCTAATTAAGGCTAGGGTCAATACGGTAATGCATCAAGATGACGTACTTGCCATCATCAACTTGTGTAAGAGTGGGGCTGTCGCACACCAGATGCGGTGCATAGCCGGCATCATTAAGGAAATTATTTCTCTTCAGAAGATCTTTTATCGGTTCTTCCTGGGCTGAAAAGGCCTCATTAACGTCTTCCATGCTTGGGAGGGTGGAAAAAACCAGGCCGATGCATAGTCCTCCCCCTTGGACTTCTTGGCTAATGAGTTCTTGAAAGATCTCGTCTTCTCTTGCAACTCGTTCGCCATCTCTCTTCAGGCTATTCGCTTCTGCTAAGTCATCCATTGCGGCAATCTCCAGCAGTACGTCGCTGGGGTCAAGAGTAAGGTCCCACATTACTTGCATACCGTTTTTGAGGGAGAACATGCACGAGTTATTAACGAGCATAATGTCAGACCTCCTGCTTGGTGCGATAGAGAACCCGTCGCCACCCCCATCGTTTCGATGGCTAAAATGAAAGGCCTCTATCGAGAAGCCGTTCTCATTGGGACTTGTGAGACCCATACCTTTAGTACTTCGGGCACCCCATTTGGCAATTATGTCCCATAGGTTTCGCAGCAATTCGGGGGTTATTCCTTCGTGTGCTTTTCCTATCATCTGCTCTACAATGGTGAATCCCTCTACGGCTCCAGTTCGGTCAATAAATAATTGACGGCGCATATGCTGACTCCTTG
>JAJFBK010000009.1 GCA_020696955.1 Patescibacteria group bacterium
AACGATACCTTTATGAGGGCGCCACTGGCTCACAAAAAGGAAATACGGGTCTCTCGTGCCCAGATATTCCTGGATTTTGGCCTTATTGCCAAATTCAAACTGGACCGGCTTTGGACCGCCGTGATAAATCACCTCCATTTTGGCGTGGGGGATGCCCATATGCTTTTCAGCGTCCCGAGCCGAATGCTCTGAAACTGAGATCACCTTCTTGGCGGCCATCATTGAACGTTTCAAGGTGTAAAGAAAAGCCAGGCGGCGAACCTTAGATTTCTGGCTGCGCCCAGCCGGAGCAAAGTACACTGTCAAATCATGAAGAGTGGTGACAAACGGCCGTCGATAGAGGACGGGATGGTTGAAATTGAGGAAATGAACCAGATCAAACTTGCCGTTTTGTAAAATGCGTAACAGTTTCGTCTGCTCAGCCAAGCTATAGTGTGGAACAGGCACTACTTCTACTTTGAAATTATCCTGTACAAGACTCCACTCAGGGAGATCAGCGGCCGTAAGAAAGACAGTATATTCGTTGTGTTGGTCGAGAGCGGCCAGGTGCTTAATAAGCTCCTGACTGTACCTGCCGATTCCTCCGGTTTCGGTCCTATAAAAACGTGCGTCAATGGCAATACGGTAGGGGGTGGTTTTGTATGTCATGTACCCAGGATAACAGAGATTGACAGATTGGGGAAGTTGTGCTATAGTAGCCCATTATGTCTATGCAAGCCCTACCTTACAACACGATTTTGACTGAACAGGACGTTCGTCTCTTTCTGCGTGAAGCCCCTAAATCGAACGGGGGTCTTAAGCGTGTCTATATCGGGATCACCTCTCTAGTCTTTGGCATGGCCGCTCTTTATGGCGTGCTCAACTACAATGCCTTGCTTCGGGTGTATTCTCCAAGTAATACGCCCCAGCTCGTAGTGGCTGCTCCTGTGGCAGAAGCGCCAATAAGTAACAACACTCCGGCCCCAACCCCGGTTCCGGCCCCAACTATTCCTGAAAACACCTTGGCTATCGGATCGCTTGGCATATCCGCCCCAATCGGTTGGGATGTTTCTTTTGACGAAAAAGAAATCCAGAGCCAATTGGCTAACAATATCGTTCATTTTGCCGGTACTGCCAAGCCAGGACAAAAAGGTCATGTAGTTATAACTGGCCACAGTTCTAACTATCCATGGGCCAAGGGACAGTACAATACCATCTTCGCACCACTCCATAATGCGACTGAAGGGACTATCATCCTTATCAATTACCAAAACAAGGAATACCAATACCGAGTAACCAAGACCTTCCAGATCAAGCCTGATCAGGTAGAAGTCCTGCAATCAAACGGTGGAAGCGGCTTGCGACTCATAACTTGTACGCCAGTAGGAACCAGCCTTCGTCGTCTCGTAGTTGAAGCCGAGCAAATCAGCCCGGATCCAATCCAGAACGAGGAGTTCTCACATCAGAACTTCACTGGTTCAGTACCAGGAGCCCGTTAATACAGCTCGACAGCTTGAATGAGGCCGCCTGTGCGATAGACAAGCACGCGGCCTTTTTCTGTAAATTGAAACTCAATAAGACCTGGGCTGCTAGCAGTAATGATACGATCGCTGCGCAGACCATCCAAGGAAACCATCCAAAGCTCATTGCCCACTTGGTAAACCACGTGCTCATTATCAGGGTACCAGGCAGCACTCAAGATATCCTGGGAGAACCTGGTTACGAATTTCCCTTCTATCCAGAGCTCGTTTTCCCTCACCTCGATGTCTCGCCGATCAAGCCTTGACTCACTAAGAAGCCTTGCGGCGTTAGAAGGAGTAGCCACTTCGACTGGCTGTTCTTTAATAAGAATAATAGAAGGAAAGTTATTTACCTTGTTTGGCTCAACGGTAACAGTACGTTCCCAAGGCTTGAATCCTGGCTTAGCGATTGAAACCGTATATACTCCAGGAAAAAGAGGAGCCGTGCGATATGGAATTTCGGCGGCCACCATGGCGCCGTCAATCTTCACTTCAGCAGGAACAGTGCCTATATCGGTATTTAAGGAGATCAGACCGGTTCGCTGAATCGAAAAAGTCCGCCAGTTAACCTGATATCCTAGAGAGTAAAAGACAGCTCCTGTAGCTACTGTGACTATTCCAATAGTAAGAATGGCGAGGTGAATGGCGTGCTCGAACCGTGACCTTCGAAACCATGGGTCTGGAAAGGTATATACTGTATCGCTTTTCATATGTTATAAGAGTACTACAAAAAGATGTTGTATGCTATCGTTAATTAGAATCTAAACCCTACTTTTTATCATGTCTCAATTCCGCATAACCGGGAAGAAATCCCTTCACGGAAACGTTACCATTTCCGGCCGAAAGAACGCTGCCCTGAAGCTGATTGCCGCCACACTCCTCAGTGACCAACCGGTTACGCTCCATAACGTGCCGGAAATCGGTGACGTCATGATAATGTTGCAAGTTCTGGAACAGTTGGGCGCCACCATTACTCGTGAAGGATCTACGGTTATCGTACACACCCCCACAGTCACGAGTACGGAAATCCCCACCGAACTAGGCCGAAAGCTACGAGCATCGCTTGTTTTCGTGGGACCGCTGCTTTCCAGGTCTCACAGCGCCGCTTTTCCTCATCCAGGTGGATGCGTCATTGGAAAACGCAGCATAACCCCTCACTTGGAGGCTTTCAAGCAGCTCGGTGCCAACCTTCATTTTGATGGC
This sequence comes from Patescibacteria group bacterium, assembly GCA_020696955.1. Next base: position 2,703 of record JAJFBK010000009.1, read on the forward strand.
TCCATCTATCATCTGAGAGCTGACCAGCTAAAAGGCCAGGAAATTTACTTGAAAGAGAGATCCGTTACGGCAACTGAGAACCTCATAATGGCAGCTGCCAGAGCCGAAGGTACTACTACCATTCTCAATGCCGCCGAAGAGACCCATATCGGAAACCTTTGCGACCTGCTGCGAGCCATGGGATATGTCATCAGTGGTGACGGCACTTCAAAGATCGTTATCCAGGGGCAGCCAGAGCTTCAGACCACAGCCGCCGAAGTTACCATTTTGCCCGATGAAATTGAAGTTGGAACCTATGCAGTGGCTGCTGCCGTAACCGGAGGAGACGTAATTCTTCATAAAGTCGGCACCCGCCTTCAGTTGCTGCCCATCCTTTCAAAACTTGACGATTTCAACGTCTACTACAAATATGACGAAGGCAGTCAGATTCTTCATATCCTTCCGAGCCCTGAACTCCGAGCCAGCGATATCCAAACCAATCCATGGCCTGGTTTTCCAGCTGACCTCCAATCACCGTTCACTGTTTTGGCCACCCAGGCCAAAGGAACCAGCCTAGTGCACGACTGGATGTACGAAGGTCGCCTCTATTTTGTAGACCTGCTTCAAAAGATGGAAGCCAACATTATCATCTGCGACCCGCATCGAGCCATCGTAAACGGCCCGACACTCCTCAAGCACAGTTCCTCAATTACCCCCGATCTACGGGCAGGAGCCGCCCTTGTCATTGCAGCCTTAGCCGCAGAGGGCACCTCTATCATCGAGCATGCCGAGCTTATTGACCGCGGATACGCTAAAATAGAACAAAACCTGCGAGCCCTTGGAGCCGACATAACCCGAGAATAATTCATTCCATGTTTAGCAAGCGCATTGCCATTGACCTAGGAACCACCAACACCATCGTTTGCGTACCTAAAAAAGGAATCATCAGCAACGAGCCAAGCGTGGTCGCCATCCAAGCCAGTGACAATCGAATCATGGCCATCGGTACCGAAGCCCACAACATGCTTGGCCGAACCCCAGAAAGCATCATTGCCGCCCATCCTTTGCGTGACGGAGTTATTGCTAACTATAAGATTACTGAGTCCATGCTCAGGTACTACATCGCAAAGGCCATGGGATCTGTCCGTCTGGTTCGTCCAGAGGTCATTGTTGCCATTCCTTCAGGAGTTACCTCTACTGAGCGAAGAGCGGTTATCGACGCTACCACTGCTGCCGGAGCCAAGGCCGCCTATGTCATCAAAGGTTCTATCGCCGCGGCCTTAGGTGCTGGACTTCAGATTGCCAGCCCTTCTGGAAACATGATTATCGATATCGGAGGAGGGACCACTGAAATTGCCGTTATTGCTCTTGGAGATACGGTCGCCGTTAACTCGGTCCGCATCGGCGGCAACAAGTTTGACCAGGCCATCGCCAGTTACATCCGCAAAAAATACAACCTCATTATCGGCGAACAAACTGCCGAAGAAGTAAAAATTCAGATTGGAACCGCCATGCCGCTCAAGAAAGAGCTAAGCATGGAAGTGTCGGGTTCAAACGCCATTTCCGGCCTCCCCGAAAGCATACTAATCCACTCCACCGATACCACCCTGGCCTTGAAGGCCTTGCTCGGAGATGTCATGAACGCCGTAAAAGTAGTGCTGCAAAATACTCCTCCCGAGCTTTCTTCTGACGTCATGGACAAGGGAATTATCCTTACCGGAGGTGCCAGTCAGCTTAGAAAGCTAGACGAACTCTTTACCAAGGTTACCGGCGTGCCCTGCCAAGTCACTGAAGACCCGTCAATGTGCGTAGCCAGAGGAGCCACCATGGCCGTCGAGCATTTGGACGCCTTTAAGCGAAGCGTCCTATGGGCAAAGTAGCCACCAGTAAAAAAACATGCGCTTTCAGAGAGGCGCCCCTAGCTATTTTCATTGTCTTTTCGCAACGAGGACTGTCTGAGCAGGGCGAGTTCCGCAGTAAGAAAAGACAATGAAAATAGCGCTCTTACATGACTTTCTCTTTACCTATGCAGGGGCTGAGCGGGTACTTTCTGCCTTTCACGAGCTTTATCCGGAAGCTCCTATTTACACCATGTTTGCCTACCCGGAAATCGTCGAGAAGCATTTCCCAAATGCCACCGTCATCACTTCGTCACTTCAAAAGAACCCGCTTAAAAAGTGGCCTCCCTTCCTGCTCAGCCAAATGCCCCAGGCTGTTGAGAGCTTCAACTTTAATGACTTCGACATAGTGCTTTCATCATCGGGAGCCTTCTCTCATGGAGCCATAACCGGGCCGGAAACCATCCACATCTGCTACTGTCACACCCCCATGCGCTATGCCTGGGATTGGCATCACGAATACCTTAAAGAACGTGGATTCTCCAATCTTTTCACGCTTACCCTGGCCAGAAGAGTTTTAAGCCGGCTTCGTCTCTGGGACGCCATTTCAGCCGAGAGAGTAGATATCTGGCTGGCAAACAGCGGCGTAGTGGCTGACCGCATCAAAAAGTTTTATCGAAGGGACGCTACCGTAATTTATCCCACCGTAAATACCGCTTATTTTGATCCCGAACTGGTCACGGACAAAAAGAAGGGGATGTACGCCATTACCGCCAGCCGGCTCAGCCCTAACAAGAGGGTGCACTTGATGATCGCCGCCTGTGCCAAGGCAGGAATGCCTCTTTCTATCATAGGAGGAGGCAGCGAATTGAGCCGACTGGAAAAGTTGGCATCTGACTTAAAGGCTAATGTTACTTTCCTGGGACCGGTTTCTGAGGAAGAAAAACGCCGGACCATTGCTGAAGCCGGCTGCTTCCTCTTTGCGGCTGAAGATGACTTTGGCATCGCTCCGGTTGAGGCCCTTTCACTTGGAGTTCCGGTCATTAGTCTGGCAAAAGGTGGTATCCAGGAAGTCATCCAATCAGGAAAAAATGGAATACTCTTTCCAGAACCAACCGAACAGGCCCTCACTGAAGCGCTTCTCTCCTTCAAAGACCAGGGAGTGGATTGGGACGAACAACAGATCCGCCACTCAGCCCTTCCTTACAGTCAAAAACGGTTCCAACAAGAAATAGCCGAAATTGTCAGCCATGCCGCACAAGGTTAAATTTATGTCTGCCACGATGCAGATCAGTGACAAGCCAGAGGTACTGAAAGCGATTGCCACTGCCACTCCTGAAAGCAAAGTGACTATAGCCACGGTCAATCCTGAGTTCATGCTGGAAGCCGGTCACAATGCTGACTTTCAGAAGGCGTTGGCTGAGATGTCCCATGCAATTATTGATGGAAGCGGACTCTTCTTCATGCTTAACATATGGAAGAGAAAAGCAGGACTTCCAGAAGTAACCCTCTATCACGGCTCCGACCTGGTTGCCGATCTTTTCGAGGCCTACCGTAAGGGTGAAAAAAGCTTTTACTTTCTAGGAGGAGCGCCGGGTAACGCCGAGAGAGCCAGGGAAGCAATCACCAAGAAATACCCCCACATTTCCATAGTAGGCACCGATGACGGAGGCATGATAAACCCTGCAAATCCAACCGCAAGCAAGGAAGTACTGGACAGAATCAAGGAGGCCAAGCCTGACATCCTCACCGTCGCCTTCGGCGCCCCCAAGCAAGAACTCTGGATCAATGCAGCTTCCAAAGAATTGACAGTTCCGGTCATGATCGGAGTAGGGGGAACCCTTGATTTTTACACCAAAAAAAAGCGAGCCCCGAAATGGCTTCGCTTCCTCCACCTAGAATGGCTGGGGCGGGTTTTCTCTGAAAAAGGACATTGGAAACGAGCCTACAGAGCCGTTATTATTTTTCCTCTCAAAGCCGCCTTCTGGATGCTCTCTAACCTAGCCAAGGACAGCAAATAGGGCCTCAGCCGTTTTGTCGGTAGTATCGTCCCAGTCAAACTTCTTTAACTGCAGAGAGCCTTTTTGCACACGATGGGAGACTTCTTCATCTGAATTTAATAATTTGCGCATTTCAGCACACCACTCATCGTGGTCGTCTCCTTTCACGTACCAGGCACCGTCACCTGCCACCTCGGGAAGTGACCCGGCTTTGGCGCAGAGAAGGGGAGCCTTAGCAGCAAAAGCCTCCAAGACCGGCAGGCCGAAACCTTCTACCATACAGGGAACTGCCACGGCTGAAGCATTCTGAAACAACCAGGCTTTCTGGCCATCAGATATGTATCCGGGCAGGATAATGTGAGACCGAGTCTCAGGAGGCAGGGACCCTATGAGAGAAATAATCTCCCCACTCCCAAAGCCCAACTTACCAGCCAGCACCAACTGACAGTAATTCTCCTGGAAAAGCTTGGCAAACCCCTTGATAAGCGGAATCAGATTCTTTTTTCGCTCTATCCGACCGGCATAGACAAAAAACGGAAGCTTTTCATCCACCGAAGAAAGAGGCTCAGGCCCTGCGGCAGATGATTCAGGAAGTGCCAAAGGGGTCACAGCCAGACGCCTGGCGGCAATATGCCAATGCGCTCGCACCTGCTTGGCCGTATAGGCGCTTGGAGTCAGGATAACCGAGGCGTGGAGGGCATTTCTTTTAATAAGGCTTTTTAGTCGAATACGCTGGCCAAAGCTAAAAGCGGCAGGAAAAGCATAGGCCGCCATGTCGTGGACAGTTATGGCCGTCTTTCCTTTGTACCGTAATGGCGCCAGGCCTGAGGGCGTAAAAAAAAGATCGGGGTTTTCGGTCTTAAGACTGGCAAGCAAGCCGGTCTGGCTCCAAAAACGCTTGTGCGGAGAAGCTATCCAGCGCACGCCTTTCGGGAGAAAGACAGGGGGCTGAAGATCATGGCCAATCCAAGAAACCGCCACGCCTTTCTTTTGCAAGGCGACAGTGAGGCGGGGAAGGAGAGAACTAACGTAAGATTCAACGCCCGTAACCTGGTTAGCCTGGTAGTGGGTGGCGTCAATAACGATTGACTTACTCATGCAATTAGAATATAGTAATGCCATACGGAAGTCGATGGTGCGACTTCTTTTTTTTACCACTAAGTTTGTCTATGTCACTCTCTCCTTTTACGGCTGCTATCCAACAAATTTGTTCTGAAAAAGGCATTTCCGAAGAACGGGTTATCGAAACCGTCGAGGCTGCCTTGGCGGCCGCCTACCGCAAGGATTTCGGCAAGCCTTCCCAAAATATCCGAGTTACCATGGGTGGTGACACTACTGGCTTCAAAGTTCAGCAGGTTTTTACCGTGGTTGAGAACGAAGAGTTCCTCGAAGATCCTGAGCGTGAAATGCTTATTGAAGATGCCAAGAAACTCGACAAAAAAGCCGAAGTTGGCGGAGAAGTTACCATTGACCTGCCTTACCATGATGAGTTTGGACGTATTGCCGCTCAGACCGCCAAACAGGTTATCGTCCAACGTCTTCGTGAAGCTGAGCGTGACGTTCTCTTCGAAGAGTTTAAGGAAAAGGAACACGTACTGCTAAACGGAACCGTACAGCAGATGGACATGGACACTGCCATCATCAGTCTCGGCAAAGTAAACGCCGTCATGCCTCCTCGCGAGCAGATTCGTGGAGAACACTACACCACCGGACAACGAGTCAAAGTATTCGTCAAAGAAGTGGCAGAGAGCAGCCGGGGACCTCAAATCATCGTTTCCCGCACTGATTCTCGCTTCATCAAGGAGCTCTTTGCTCTTGAAGTACCTGAGATTCCTGCCGGAACCGTCGAAATCAAGAGCCTTTCGCGTGAAGCCGGCTCTCGTACCAAAATGGCTGTATATTCCTCAAACCCTTCTCTTGATCCAGTCGGATCCTGCGTAGGACAGCGAGGCACCCGAGTTCAGGCAGTCTTGGCCGAAGTCGGAGATGAGAAAATCGATATCATTCTCTGGAATGAAGATTCTGAGCAGTTCATCCGCAACGCTCTTTCTCCAGCCAAGGTGCGCTCCATCACTCTCGATAATGAAAAAATGCATGCCCTCGTCAACGTTGATAACGACCAGCTCTCCCTTGCCATCGGCAAAGGCGGTCAGAACGTACGTCTAGCTTCAAAGCTTACCGGGTACACCCTCGATATCGTTCGTGACGAGGAAGAAACAGCTCCTTCTGAGGAAACCGCACCTACAGAAACTCCTGAAGCCACCCCTGAAGAATCCGCCGAGTAAAACCCCTCATTTATGGCTGCTATTTTCGGTCGCTTCAGCCAAGGCAGCGAAGCCTTATTGGTTGAAGCCCAAACCATTGCTAACCAGCTGAAGCGCCCAATGCGCTCGGATATCATTTTAGTTGCCATTCTTTCCGGAAGTCACTCTCTTTCTTCCAACCTGCTGACAAGCGTGGGCCTTAATAAGGCGAAGCTGGTGGAGCTCATAACTTCTGAGCCGGCCAGTCCCGAGTCAGGCCCCCTGATTCCTAGCCAGGAAATGCAGCACATGCTTGAAGAATCGATCAAGCTAGCAAGCCGTTTTCATTTTGCAACCGTCGAAGTAGAGCATATTCTCTTCGTCATTGCCAAAGAAGAAAAGCTAAGCGGACACCTAATCCTCCGAGCAGCCGGTGCTGACCCTAAGATGATAGTCACCAGGCTTACCGAGTGGCTTTTTAGCGTTGCCATGATGAACCAGACGCCAAAAGACCCAGACATGGACAGCCGAGGTGAACGGGGAGAGCGAGTAGACCTTGATCGCTTTGTCTTCAACGTTACCGAAGCGGCTGCCAAAGGTGAGCTCGATCCGGTAGTAGGACGGGAAGCCGAAGTAGAGCAACTGATTCATATTTTGCTCCGCCGCCGCAAAAACAATCCTTTGTTAGTAGGGGAGCCAGGAGTGGGGAAGACCGCCTTGGTTGATGCCTTGGCTGGAAGGATCGTTAAGAAAGCGGTTCCTCGTGCCTTGGTTGGCAAGCAGGTGCTGACTCTGGACCTCGGGCTTGTGGTTGCCGGAACCATGTACCGCGGCCAGTTCGAAGAGCGCCTCAAAGGAATCATCCAAGAGGTTCAGTCGCTTGGAAACTGCATTCTTTTTATTGACGAAATCCACACTCTTTCAGGAACCGGAAGCGCTGAAGGTGGCTTCGATGCCGCTAACATTTTGAAACCAGCCTTGGCTCGAGGCGAGATCACCCTGATTGGAGCCACTACTCATGATGAGTACCGAAAGCACATTCTGAAGGACAAGGCCTTGGACCGACGCTTCCAAACCATTACTATCACCGAGCCAACCCGAAAAGAGGCGATAACCATGCTAAAGGGCATCAAGCGAGAGCTTGAAGAGCACCATGTAGTTACCATTACCGAAGGAGCCATCAAGTCAGCCGTAGAACTCTCAGAACGATATATTCATGATCGTTTTTTGCCTGACAAGGCTATCGACGTTCTCGACCAAGCAGCAGCCCTCCACGCTGAGGAATACCAAGAAGACAATGACCAAGCCAAACTTCAACAAGAAATTGCCATCGTTGCCAGCCAAAAGTCAGAGGCGGCCCTTCAAGGAGAATACGACTTGGCAAAAGCCCTGATGGAAAAAGAAAACCAACTCCTGCACACCTTGCAGCGAATGGAAAAAACAAAGACCAAAGGCCGAGTATCTAAAATTGTCACCGAAGAAGAAGTGAGCCTGGTAGTTTCCAAGCGAACAGGCATCCCAGTAAACGAGATCCGCACAACCTTGCAGCCGCTTAACCTTGAGCGAGTAAAGACCATCTTGAGCCAGCATATTCTTGGACAAGACGAAGCGGTGCGTCGCATCAGCCAGACCCTTATGCGAAGCCAGATCGGTCTACAGCCTGAAGGAAAACCACTGGGAAGCTTCCTGCTTGTAGGACCTACGGGAGTCGGAAAAACAGAAACCGCCCGCATCTTGGCCAAAGAAGTCTACGGTGACGCCAAAGCCCTTATCAAGATTGATATGAGCGAGTTCATGGAGCGCCACACAGTTAGCAACTTGGTAGGAGCACCGGCGGGATACGTAGGATACGAACAGGGGGGAAGCCTTACCGAGCAGGTTCGAAGACGGCCATACAGCGTCATCTTGTTTGACGAGGTTGAAAAAGCCCACCCAGACGTTTTCCACATACTTCTGCAAATCCTTGAAGACGGAAATCTTACCGATAACACCGGATCAACCATCTCCTTCCGACACACCTTCATCATCATGACATCCAATATCGGCATGGAGACCTTTAACCAAGTTGCCCGTATTGGCTTTGCCGTTGACGAAGGGGACGCAAAAGAAGAGAAGCATAAGCAGGAACTACAGGACCATATCAAGAAACAAATCCAAGAATTTTTCAGGCCAGAACTCTTAGGCCGCCTTTCGGGAGTCATTCACTACGATCCGCTCAATAAAGCGGTAGTGAAAAAACTGTTCGAGAATCGTCTCAAGCAGTTCAAGAAGGCAGTAAAGTCACGAGGCATTACCATCAAGACTTCGACCAAGCTCATGAACTGGCTGGTAGACCAATATGATCCAGAAGCTGGCGCAAGAAGCGTTGACCGGGTATTCTTACAGCATGTAGAGCCTGCGCTCGTAGAAGCGCTTGTAAGCAGCCCTGAAGTTCTTTCATTCTCTACCGACATCAAAGATGACACAGTTATCGTAAAGCCAGCATGATTACCGACCAGCTCCCAATCACCCTGTACGCCGCTACCCGTTTTCTTTTTCAGAAAACGGTAGGGTTTGGCAGCGAGGAGCAGGAACTTATCATATCCGCCCTGTACGCTGCGGGAGAATTCCATAGCACCCAGCGCCGAAAAAGTGGCCAGCTTTTCATCATCCATCCGGTTCACGTTGCCGCCGTTGCCGCTCACTGCGGAGGAGACGCCCCAACTATTGCCGCAAGCCTTCTGCATGACGTGCTGGAAGATACCGACACCAAACACGAGGAGATTACCAAAAGATTTGGCAAGGAAGTATATTCCCTGGTTGAGGCAGTTACCCACCAGCCTATGTTTTCCACCAAAGAATTTTTGGAAAAAGTATATGCAAAAAGCCGCACTGATCCGAGAGTCGCCATCATCAAAATCTCCGACCGCTGCGTCAATCTCATAGACCAGGAAGTATTCTCAAAAGAAGTCCATTTGGAACACTTGCAAGAAACTGACGATTTTTACATCAATACCCTTGCCAGCATTCCTGACCTTCCCAAAGAGCTCACCAAGACCCTAAAAGCCATTGCCCAGAAATCCTGGGAGCTTTACCATAGCCGCACCATCTAAACCCATCTTATGCCATCCTTCCAATCACCCCGAGGAACCCGTGACATCCTTCCAGCCGAACAGGCAGTATGGCGCCATGTCCGTACGGTAGCGGAAGAAATTGCCTTCCAGATGGGATACAAGCCGATCACTACCCCTACTTACGAAGAGATAGGGCTTTTTCAGCGAGCCATTGGAGAGGGTACTGATATCCAGGACAAAGAACTCTTTTTAGTGCGGGGCATACAGGGCGAAGCCGGTCAAGAGCCATATGCGCTCCGGCCTGAAGCCACGGCTGGAATCGTAAGGTCTTATATCGAGCACGGCATGCACACTTGGCCAGGACCGGTAAAGCTCTTTACCTTTTCTAACAACTTTCGTTATGACCGCCCTCAAAAGGGACGCTACCGTGAGCACGTTCAATTTGATATCGAATACTTCGGTGAGACCGGACCCTTTGCCGATGCCTGGATCATTTTTACTACCTGGCGCTTCCTTACCAAGCTAGGACTGACCGGTCTTGAGCTCCGCCTTAACAGCCTCGGCTCAGCGGATGAGCGTGTTGCCTTTGTTTCGGCCCTTCAGGACTATTACGGACCACTCCAGGACCAATTAAGTGAAGACTCCAAACGACGGCTTTCTACCAATCCTCTCCGTATTCTTGATAGCAAGGACCCTAAGGATCATGCACTTCGTGAAAACGCTCCTCGTCTTTCCGACATGTTCGGAGAAGAGAGCAGCAGCCACTTCGCAGAAGTACAAACCTTGCTTGAGGAATGGGGAATCCCCAAAGACTCGGTCATCCTCGATCCTTTCTTGGTACGTGGACTCGATTACTACTCCCACACTGCCTTTGAGTGGACCGTGGCTTCTGAAAAAGGACAACAGGCATCTCTCGGAGGAGGAGGCAGGTATGATTCGGCCTTGACCGTATAGTCGAAGAATTGGCCCGCCAAGGAAAGACCGAGGACCTCAGCCTTCCATCTCTAGACGCCTACATGGCTGCAGCCGATGAGATCGGGCACTCATTTCTTAAAGATCTCCTTCCAAACCTTCTGGAAAACAATATTTCCGTTGACTGCAACTTCAGCAAACCAAGCCTAGGCGCCCAAATGAAAGCGGCAGCCAAATCTGGGGCTCGTTACGCCATCGTTGCTGGCGAACAAGAAGTATCCAGCCAAACAGCCCTCATCAAAGACTTGAGCACCGGCGAACAAGAAACCGTAGCCTTGGATCAGATCGCTACCTATGTCCGAAAAAAATAACCGCCTTCCGGTTATACTCTTGGTAGAAAATATCCGAAGTCTTCACAATATTGGTTCTCTGTTCCGCAGCAGTGACGGAGCCAACATTCAAGAAATCGTGCTTTCTCCGCTGTGTGCCACCCCTCCACGAGGAGAGATCTCCAAGACGGCCCTGGGCGCAGAGCTTACCGTCCCATGGAAACAGGTCTCCGATCTGGTTTCCCATGCTAAACTCCTGAAACAAGAGGGTTATTTGATTTGCGCCCTGGAACAGACTGGCCGATCAGCAGACTTTTATAAGTCGAAAACAGATTTCCCCTTGGCTCTGGTCATAGGTCATGAGCGGGAAGGGGTGAGTCCCGAACTGTTGGAAATATGCGATCTTCACCTGGAGCTTCCC
>JAJFBK010000083.1 GCA_020696955.1 Patescibacteria group bacterium
TGGCAATAGACTGGGCCATTTTCTGAAAAATTCCTGCAATTCCTGGACGCTCTTCTTCTGCGGTAAGAATGGAGCCTTGGGCCTGAGGCACAACCACATCCTTGCCAACCTCAGAAGGCACTTCTACTTTTTCAGGAACTGAGCCTGGAAACTGAGCAGGCACTTTTTCTTTTTCCTGTGTCTCACGATTGGCCTTCTCTTCTTTTTCCTTTTTTTCGGACTCAATAACAGCCTCGTAATGAGACAGCAAATCCTTTAGCTCAGCCGTCTTTACGGTAATAAGGTGAGCGACAACCTTGTTTTCTTCCTCGATAAACTTGAGTGAGGACTCTGCCCCCTGATGGTGCTCTTCGTCGGTTACGAACCAGTAAGTGTTCGGTGGCAAGAAGTCAACGCAGACCACATGGTGAAGCGTGGAAAAAGTATAAGGTATTTTTTTGAGATAGGTCGCTGAGACCGTTTTTCCCAGCTCAAAAAGCGGCGGCTTCACTGGTTCGGCTTTTGGTTTGGGAGGAGACTCCTCTTTCACCTCAGGCTTAGCTGGCGGAGGCCAGGTCGGAACTGCAGCTGCAACCGGTGCGGACGTTGCTGGAGAAAGCGCCTTGTCCCCTGCTTTATATTGCTTAAGGATGGCCTGCATACTTGCTGAATCGGTTTGGTAGAGCTCTATGTTCTTGCCAATTTTTTGTCCCAGCTCCTTAAGCGATGCGTAGAAACCCTGCTTCAAGGCTTCAGGATGCACCAAGGCCAGCTTCAAGACGGTAGCGCCACTTTCAAAAGCAGCTACATGGTATTTCTCAACGGTGGACAATGGAATCAAGGACAGAACCGCAAATGGCACTGCCTTGTCCTTAAGAACAACCCGCGGTAATGATGTCTCTGGTTCTTGGGCCATCTGAAGGGCAAGTGGTTAATTATTCAAACTGGCCGATATCTTTCTTCCCAAGGTCACCGGAACCCACTTGAACGGATTCTGAAACCGGAGGCCGACTAAGCTGCTTTGTCTTGTAGAATACGCCGTCAGAACCAAACTCAGATTCGAGGATACTGACAGGATAACTGGTTGCTGGAATCTCGATGTCCTCAGCCTTTGCCAAACTAATGACGTAGAATCCTAGTCCCGCTACTGCCAAGAGTATGGCGATGCCGGATACGGCCCCGATAAGTGAAGAATTTGAAGAATTCATAGGAAATTAATTAGCGGGTTGGCCAGCCTCAGTAACCGTGTAGGCGCTGGAAATTGAAGCGGCACGAACGTATCCGCTGGCGGCAAGAGTAAACTGACCGTTACCACCGGCCTCAGGCTTGGCAGGATCTGCCGACACCTGGGTGAATGAAACGGAAGAGAAAGAGACCGGACGAATATTTGATTCAAAGGTGCGGACGAATTCTTTCAGGTCGGTATATTTTCCAGTAGCTGAAAGTGACAGAGGAACCCGAACCATGCCAGCATCATCTATAACCGGCTTAGCCACCTGGTAAGAAACATTAGAAAGACTTGAGAAATTCTTGCTGAGCGCATCCACCTGGATGAAGAGACCTGGAACGTCTTCTGTGGAAGGAATCACGCTGGACAAGCTTTGCAGGGTGACGCCCGAAGCTGCCAAAAAGCGCTCCTTGGTAGAAAGATCCTGCTGGGCCTGAGTCAATGCGTCAACATCAGCTTTCTTGGCCTGTTCAAGAGCAAGGGTTTCTTTGTGGGTGGCGTTGACTTTTTCAAGCTCAGGAAGCTGAAACTGATATAGAACCGCAAATCCGGCGATGATCAGCAAAATGCCGATCATTATGAGGTTTGTAGAGTTTGAAGAGGCTGGCATATGAAAAATTATTGGGTTGCTACCAACGAACCGGCAGTAAGAGCCTGGCTCGTCAGACTTCCTTGGAAGGTAAAGAGTACATCCGAAGAATCTTTCTTTTCACTCTTCCCCACTGAAACGACTTGCAGGCTGGCAATCGTTTTCTGACTATCAACGCCGGTCAGGGAAGCAAAGACTTTGGCATACTCGGTATAGTTCGGGGCAATCCCCGAAAGAGTAAAGGTGCCGGTGTCAGAAACCTGAAGGGAAGTTACTTTCATATTCTTGTAAAGACGAGCCTCTACGGTAGCCAAGGCCTGTGGCCAACGCCTCTGATTGTCATAGAGAGCATGCAAATTGGTAGCCACTGTATCGTAACGGACCAAACTGTCGCTTACCGGCTTCAACTGGTCAATATCATTTTCATGCTGGGTAATGGCCGTCTGGAGCTCTTCAGTCTGAGCCTTTATATGGCCGACCTGCCAAAAAGCATATCCGCAAAAAAGGATGGCGACGACTCCCGCCAACAACGTAAATATCGAAACCGCGCGTACCGGTGAGCCTTGATTGATATGTAGGCCGGCTGGATCAGCGTATTGTGCCATGTCCCTCCTTTAATAACTATAGTGTGCATTCAGTATACAACCGGTTGGAAAGAGCATGCAAGAGCTCGACAGGCTTGGGAAGTTTTGGTATTGTAGGTAGGAAGTTTTGTCGCCTGCCCATGTAGCTCAGGGGTAGAGCACTTCCATGGTAAGGAAGTGGCCAGCGGTTCAAATCCGCTCATGGGCTCCAAAGACTTCGTTTTATGTGTTATTTTTTGGTCCTCAAGCTGATAATGATAGCTTTGCGGGAATAAAAAATAACACATAAAACTCCGTGACTTACACTGCCGCTGACTTTGAAATATCGTTTGGAATTGCCGCCTCCGCAGCCTAATCATTGGCGAGGACCAGTGGTAATTACAAAGGAAATTTCATACCTTGCCTCCTTAGCTCAGTGGTAGAGCAACTGTTTTGTAAACAGTCGGTCGTCGGTTCGAGTCCGACAGGGGGCTCCAGTTATCTTCTCCTTTTTGGTCCTCAGACTGAATATGGATCGGTCCTGCGGGAATAAAAAAGAGAAGATAACTTTCGCAAGTTTTACATATGGGTAGGTACTCAAGTGGTCAACGAGGGGAGACTGTAAATCTCTTGGCTTTCGCCTTCCAAGGTTCGAATCCTTGCCTGCCCACCATTTCGGTTTTTTCTTTTTCTCTGGTCCTCGGACTGATAATGAGCGTCCTGCGGGAATCGAGAAAAAGAAAAAACCTTCATCAGCTACGCACACATTTAGAAACATATTAACGACATATCATGGCCAAAAAGGGAAACCGAACTTGGGTATGGATGGTTCCTAAGGACAAAAAAGAAAGTTCTTACCGGTTCCAGACAGAACGCAACAAGGTAAACATCGAAGGCAAGCTCGAAATGCGCCGCTTCGATCCAACCGTTCGCAAGCATGTTCTCTTCGTAGAGACAAAGTAGAGAAACGAATAAGGATCTGGTATCATCTTAGTGATTCAGATCCTTATTCTTTGACAAGCGACCGAAGTGGAATATACATGGAATTAGTGTCTCCGCAGCCTAATCATTGGCGAGGACTCACATTAATTCCATGTATATTTCACGAAGGGGTATGGTGAAGTGGTATCACACGGGTCTCCAAAACCCTTGTTCTAGGTTCGATTCCTAGTACCCCTGCCAAAAAGAGCTGTCCAACAGAGTAAACCGTGTTGGCCAACTCAGAATGAAAAATCCGCTGTAAGGCGGATTTTTCATGTATTTACCCTGATAATTTGCTGTTTCTGTGGCCGCTCAAAAGGTTCCATTCCGTGTTGGGTTAAACCGATCTCTCCAGATCAGGTTCCATATGGTCGTGTTGCCTGCAATTTATAGTTAGCCACCAAAAGTGAGCCATTTACTCCTCTATCCGCGCTCAGGCCGAAGGTTCCGTGACCGTCTTGGGTGAGAGCATAATCAGTAACTTTTCTGATAATATAGCCTTATGAACAAAATTCTCGTTACAGACAGTCTTTTTATCCACGAGCAGCACGTTGCCCGTTTATTGGAAGCCGGGTACGAAGTGGAGCGGCTCAACGAGGTCAAAGCCAGCGAAGACCAGCTCGTTGAGGCTATAAAAGGCAAAGTTGGCTACATTCTGGGCGGAATCGAGAAAGTAACCCAGCGAGTCATTGATGCAGCCGACGAGCTGAAAGTTATTTCTTTTACTGGAATTGGCGTTAAAGATTTTGTTCCAGCCTGGGAGTACGCTGCCAGCAAAGGTATCGCCGTTACCAACGCTCCAAGTGGACCTACTCACCCGGTTGCTGAATGGGCAATTACCGCAGCCCTCATGATGAACCGCCACTTCCTCGAGCTTGGCAGCACCGGCTCATCCGATTTCATGACAACCCCAGGGCTGGAAGGACAGCGCGTCGGCATTATCGGATACGGACGAATCGGCCAAGAAATCGCTCGAATGATCCAACCTTTCAAGCCTTCTCGAGTTACATACACCAGTCTTCACCGCCATGACGACGTGGAACCATTGGCTGAGTTCGCATGCATGGAGGAGCTTCTTGGAAATAACGATGTCATTTTCTTGTGCGTATCGACTGAAGCCGGCGAAGGCTACATCGGCGCCGAACAGCTATCGCAGATGAAGGATGGGACTTTGCTTGTCAGCTTCACGCATGACGGAGTGATTGATTCGCCTTCCCTGCTCAAAGAACTGCAGGCGAAAAGAATCCGGGCCATAGTAGATAATCCAATGAA